>JBDTWG010000570.1:0-2163 GCA_040006855.1 Nitrospira sp. | reverse complement strand
GTATCTTCCCATCATGACCGCTTCCAGCACCGTGACGGGGAAGTTGCGATCGAGCATGCCCTTTTGCGGCAGGTAGCCGATGAGAGCCCGATGGTGACAGCGGAGTTCTTCGCAGGCGCAGTCGAGGACGCGGAGCGTGCCTCGCAGAGGCGCCATGAGGCCGAGCACGGCCCGGCACAAGGTGGTCTTGCCGGAGCCATTGGGGCCGATGACCCCGACGAATTCGGATTCGAGGATGCTCAACGAGATATCTTCCAGTGCGATGACGCCAGGAAAGCCGAAGGTCGCGTGGTCGAAGCGAATAATGGGATGGGTCATGCGCGGCGGCGTTCGTTGAAAATGCTGGGTCGTCGGTCGTTGTTCGGTTGGGAGTGGCGGCTATGCTTGTTCGAGTGCCTGGGCCAATTGGAGCACATTATAACGGATCATGTCGAGGTAGGTCTCGGTACCAGGCAGGCCTCCGGGCAAGGTTGTCAGGACGACGATGCGCGCGCCCGTTTCCCGGGCGAGCAGCCGTGGGACTTTTTGATTCAGTTGTACCTCCGACACAATGACGCGGATGTGATCTCGTTTGATGGTTTCGATCAACGTATGCAGGTGGCGCGCCGACGGTTCTCCCCCCGGCTGGGTGAGGATCGTTCCTGCCACGTGGAGATCGTACCGTCGAGCAAAATAAGGCCAGGCAGGGTGGTGGACGATCAGGGTTCGGCTCGGTACCGTTTGGAGCCGGGCCAGCGATTCTTGGTGGACGCGCGTGAGTGCTTGGAGATAGGCCACCGTATTGGCTCGGTAGTTCGTCGCATGGGCGGGATCCGCAGTGGTCATGGCATCGGAGATAGTTTGCACCATCGTTGCCGCGGCTTCAGGGTCCAACCACACATGAGGATTGCCCGTCGCATGGTGGTGAGTGCGTGCTGCGTCCGTGGATTCGGGACGATCCTGGATCAACTCGATCCCCCTGGAGGTGGTCACCACTTGTAACGTGGCATTTCCGGCGTTCTTGACCAGCGAAGACACCCACACCTCGAGTCCGGCGCCGACTTCCAAGAAGAGGGTGGCCTTCCGAACCGCCACCAAGTCACTCGGTTTGGGGGAGTAGGTATGTTCGCTCTCATAACCGGTCATGAGTGAAGTGACGTGTACGTGCGACCCGCCGATCTGTTGCGCCCAGTCCTTGAGGACCGGGAGCGTCACGACCACGTTGAGTGGTTCGGCAGCAGACGCAATGGGGACCGTGGTGGAGAGGCTCCAATGAAACGGTACCGTAGCGAGTGTGAGAACGGTGAGCACGAGCAGGCGCAACATCCGGCGGACGGTAACACTCGATTTCCTCAAAGTCAACGCGAGGATTCACGGAGGCGATGTCTTCGCAGTACCATCTGCGCTTGACCCATTGGCGAGGTTTCGATTAGCGTAGCGCACCGAGTACACGACGAATAGGTCGCACCTGCGGTGACGGGGGGAGGGGCGGGATGAAGGTTGTCGGTTTAATGTCCGGCACATCGGCAGATGCGGTGGACGCGGCACTCGTCAGTATTGCCCGGCGCGGTCGAACTCCACGGATCACGCCCATGGCATTCGCGTCCCTGCCGTACCCACGATCCCTGCAGCAAAGAATTGTCGAACTCTCTCTCCACGGCCATGTGGCCGAGATCTGCCACATGAATGTGTACCTGGGGGAACTGTTCGCGAAGGCGGCCCTGCGGGTGATTCGCAAAGCGAGATTGCTCCTCACTGATATCGACTTGATCGGGTCGCACGGACAGACGATCCACCATCTGCCGAAGGGGATTCGTGAGTCGGGCGTCGGCTTAATCCGATCCACGCTTCAAATCGGGGAGCCAAGCGTCATTGCGGAACGCACCGGGATTACCACTATCGCCAATTTCAGACCGCGCGATATGGCGGCAGGCGGTGAGGGGGCTCCACTCGTGCCCTATGCTCACGCGGTGGCCTTCGGTCATGCTCGGCGAGGCCGCCTGGTCGTGAATATCGGGGGAATCAGCAACGTGACTTACCTGCCGTCGGGGGGTGGCGTTAAGGCACTGCAGGCCTTCGATACAGGCCCCGGTAACATGGTGATGGATGCAATCGTGTTAGAGGTGAGCAAAGGAAAGCACCCCTATGATGCCGGCGGGCGACTGGCCCTGCGAGGGACCGTGA
>JBDTWG010000569.1:0-2164 GCA_040006855.1 Nitrospira sp. | reverse complement strand
ATCACCAGGTCTGGTTTCATCATCGACCAAACTCATCATAAGGTGAGTGATCTGCGCATCCATCGAGGCCTGGAAACGCGAGTCGGGCAGCGTGAGGTGCGCGCGCTCCGGTGCTTTGGTGAAGTATCCTTGCATCTCGAATGGAGGCTGCAGATCGGTCAGCACGACCCGAATCTCGGCACCGACCTTCGCCGACGTCTCCGTGAACGTCAGACGCGCGTATCCCCATCCGGATTCGCTGCTCCAGGAGGTGCCCGGTAACTGTTCCGTCATCCATTCCGCCGCATTTTCATCCCCCAACGCGACGATGCCGGGAGAAGGCGCGGCGCTCACGGCCCACCGATGGTTCACCGCCACCTGCGTGCCATCCCACGTCAGCGAGGTCACGGGGCCGCCCGCCGGCCCCACGCTCCGAATGAGAATCGCGGGGACATGATTCGTGTAATTCTTGAACCGAAGCTCCCAACGTGTGGCATCCAGCCGTGACCACGTGGCGTCATAGTAGGGCGTGCGCGTCGCGATGGCGGGGACCTGAGGATGGGCGGACGGCGCAAATCTTTGCTGGATCTCGCTGAGCGGCACCGTCTTACTGTTGACGACCGGTTGCCCGCTGTCATCGCAGAGCCAGAGCGAGACGCCGAAACTCGGCGTGTGCGGACTAAAGTCCCCGCCGGGCTCGTGATAGGCGGCGCCTCCTTCCGGGGTTCCGGGCACGGCCAATGGCACATGTCCGACCGAGCGGGGCCACGGCCGGTCAGGATCGTTTCGCATCATACTGGTCATCAGATTGCGCTGCGGTGTGAACTGCGTGGCCGACTCCACAGCCTCCCTGAATTGCTGCCAGTTATTGATGCCGGCGCACACAGCGAGGAGGCCGGCGAGGACAAGCACCAGCGGCCGTCCCGGGCTGAGCGCGCCTAATGCGGCGACGGCGATGAGCAGCGGGATAAAATTCAAACTGTAGGTGAACGTTTCCTCCCCGTAGAGCATGTGCAGCGCGAGTTCGAAGACCAGCAACACCCCCAGAACCAACCGAAACCGACCATGACGGTCCAGCGTCATCAATCGCCACAATCCGTTGAGGAGGAGCGCAGACCATACGCCGACGGCGAACAAACCGAGCGGACCGGCCGATCCCGGGCCGGAAAATTGGAATGTCAAACGTTCAGACAAGCGGAAAGAATCGTCCTTGGCCTGAGTATAGGCGTCGTCCTTGATGAACCGAACGGCGGGCGCAATGAGACTATGAAAGACAAACGACGAGGCGACGTTGGTTTTGTTCCCCGCCTGCGGGTGGTTGATAAACGACGTCTCCCCGCGGCTGCCGATGAAAAACTCGGCGCTGGGGAAGATGACCTTCTGCACTCCCCACAGAAGCACGACCAGGCATAACGCGTTGACGGACAGTTGCGCGGCCTGCTTCCAGGGCCACCGAACCAGCGTCACCAATAAACCGGCCATCCAGTTGGTGACGGTCACGCTGAGCGTGAGGGCGCTGGCGACCACATAGGCCGAAGCACCGAACGTACGTTGCTCGGTGAGCAAGAGCAGCACGAGCGCGAGCATGATCGACAGTGAACCCCAGGAATACGAGTTGGGAACCGGCAGCCAGAAGAGAGCCGAGGCGCTGCAGAGCCCGAGCAGGGTGAAGACGGAGGCATCCAGCTTGCGGCAGCCCAGTAGGCGAAGCAGAACATACAGCATACCGATCCACAAGCCACCGATCACACTCGTGAGGAGCAGAACGGCTTGTAGCGGACTGATCGACAGACCGTGTTTGACGGCATACACCGGTACGAAGGTGAGCAACGAGAACAGGGGATGCACGGACGTCCGATAGTGGTCGTCGTGGACACGGGTCATGTTCGAGACTTCACGGAGCGTGTCGGCCTCAAACCAAAAGTCCATCGACTGCAACAGGAAAGAGGGTATGGTATCGGCGATGAACAGGCAGGCGACGCCGACCATCATGGCCAGCAAAACGGCCAAGAGCCAATCTGTTCGATCCAACCTCCCCGACGGCTTCGATGGGTCGACCGAAGGGGGCCTAGAGAGTTCCACCGGGCCATCGGTCACGTACGACTTCTTGCGGGGGAGGTGAAGCGTATGTCCGGTTCTGATGATATCCATACTGGGCCAGGATCCCTGATCGAAATACAATACC
>JBDTWG010000568.1:0-2167 GCA_040006855.1 Nitrospira sp. | reverse complement strand
GCAACACCGTAGCCCATCAGGGCCTGTAGTGTTGCACTTGGAGTTAGAACTCAAGAGGTTAAAAGACCTACGATGTCTTTCCATTTCAACCCCGCGACCTTGAGCGAAATGAGCGCCCTTGGACTGAGGGTATCGAAGGAGAAGTTTCGTCCTACTTTGACCATATGAATCAAGTGAAGCGGGGGGCTGCGCCCCCGATCCCCCGGGCCTCGTTGGGCTGAGGGTTCTGCACTGGTAATCGTTCCATGGTCTCAGTCTCAGTCTCCGTTTCCCTTCTCCCTATTTGCCACTAAAGATTGAACAGACCGGCGGCCAAGCTGACGCATCGCCGCCTTCTGGAGCGAGGAGCCGTTTGCTATTTCCCCGCCAAATCGGCCCCTGATTCCGAGGTGACGCCACCGTTCTTGCGGTTCTCATCGGAATCAGCGGCCGACTCTATCCAGCATCAACCGTCACCAATGCCTATGCCCTCCAGGCACACCTCTGTCGATTAACGTCGGCTTCCCTGCGCACGTTTGTCTGAAAGGGACAAATTATTGCCTGAGTCAGAGTCCTCGCCTCAGGTCCCGACACGATCGCATAGAGAGACCTTTCGAAATTGAGGCTCAAACAGATTGGAATATCAGCCCATTGCACAGATGGACTCTCCGACCATGTCCCCACAGCACCATCAGAAGGAAGAGGGCATTGGGCTTGCTCTACAGGTCCGATGATGGTTCGGCCGGTGTTCTCTAGGGAAAGAGGCCGGCGAAACGCTGGAAACGCCTGCGTATCGTCTCATGCATCAGGAGGGACTTGGAATGAAGAAGTTACTGCTGGCAGGAATCGGGACCTTGTTCCTTGCCGGATGTGCGATGGACGGAAGAAACCCGAATGTCGGAGTGGGCGTATCGGTCGGGAACCCTGGGCCGGAACCGGTGATCGTCGCGACTCCGCGAGGGGGCCCGCCGCCATGGGCACCAGCACATGGGCGGCGAGCGAAGGAAGTCCGGTATCGCTATCAGTACTATCCGACGAGCGGCGTCTATGTGAACGTCAGTACCGGGAGCTATTTTTACATGAATGGGGGAAGTTGGCAGATAGGTATGACGCTGCCTTCGACCCTAATGCTCGATAAGAGCAACTACGTCAGCCTTGAGCTAGAGACCGATAGGCCCTACCTCTATTATGAAGAGCACAAGGTGAAGTACAAGGGAAATGGTCGTCCCGACAATCCAGGGCGGGGGAGAGGGAATGGGAAAGGGAAAGGCCATGGAAGAGACAGGGATTAACGCGCCGGTGTTGTGAAGAGTGCTGTGGCCTGACAGAGAAAACCCGATACGACTCTGTCCAGTACGGTTTATAAACGCGAACCTGGACCACTGCATAGCGTCAGGGTAGCGGAGTGCAATTACGTTAAGGCCAAGGGGACCGAATGCCCCTTGGCTTTTTCGTTTAGGTCCAGCATGCGGGACCATGTGCTCTATACACGCACTACTGCGTTCACACAGAATGCTTCCGGCAAATCCAGTCAAAGGCGTGAAATTCTTTTCAGAGCCAGCCGGGCGACTACGCTTCCTCAGTGACAGGGAAATCTCAGGCCTCCGCGATACCTTGCCACCGGAGCACTGGTTGATTGTGGCCTTTGCACTCGAAACAGGCCTACGCCTCACCGAGCAGTTTCATTCCCGCTGGGACTGCCTGAATACCGAACAGAGCATCTTAACCATCCCACTGAGTAAGTCCGGCAAGACCCGCCACGTCATTCTGACGGATGCCGCGCTGGACATCGTAAAGGGCCTCACCTCGTGGATGCACAGTCCTTTTCTTTTTCCGAGTCCTCTCACCTCCACACAACCGATGCAGGGACGAAACTTTGTGGTGAAAATTTACGAACCGGCCTTAAAGCGAGCAAATATCGAGGGAGTTACCTGGCGCACCTTACGGCATACCTTCGCATCTCGGGCTGTCATGGCTGGAGTGGATATTAGAACGGTGCAGGAACTGATGGGGCATTCCACCATCACAATGACGATGCGATACGCACATCTCTCCCCCGCTCACTTGCGCACGGCGGTCAATCGAGCGAGTTTGGGAGCGATTGCGGCAAAAAGTGCGAGTGGAACCGGGAGTAGCGAAAATCGGAGGATGGAACAGGGTCCGGTCAGAATTACCGAACCCTCTGAGA
>JBDTWG010000567.1:0-2169 GCA_040006855.1 Nitrospira sp. | reverse complement strand
ACCTTGACGGGCATCTCTTGGGTGATACTCTTATTGACAGCAGGCAGACCGCACTCTCCTGAACAACGGACGGGCGTCATGATTGAGCCCCAGCGCATCCCGCCCCCTTCACCGATCTTCCAGATGAACAGCGTCTAGTCCGGCCCTCGGCCATCCCCACCGACATACCCATGAACCAACAACGCCAACAGTACCGCATTCCGATCGAACGGACCGGGCGCATCACTCGCGACGAAGTCGTGAGTGACTGTCACGTCGCCGACCTGACGGAACAAGGATTTCAGATCCAAACGAAGATTCCCCTCGCGATCGGCGAGGTGGTTCGCCTCACCTGTCCGCTCGACCTTCACACGGAGATCGAGTGCGGCATTGCGGTGACCCATGCACGCTCGCCGGTGTTCGGAACTCGCATCGTCGACATTGCGCCTGACCAGCAAGAGCGTCTCGCGCGTTTCATTCAGCGCCTCATCACCTTGAGCATGATGGGACTGTAGCGATGGCACCTGGGTCCCATCGGCCCGCCTCAAGACCGGACGCTCGCCGTATCGACCGGTGGGTGCCAATGCTCTGTCTGGTCGGCGTCATCATGCTCGTGAGCTCCATCACGCCCGCGATCAAGTACACACTCCAGCACAGCCCTGTGGATTTCCTCGAATTGGCATCCGTTCGCATCGTGATCGGATTCCTGTTTCTTGCGGGAATCACCACCTGGATCGACCTCCGCGGCCTGCAGGCCCTATCGGCTCGTCAAATGGTGCAACTGACTCTGCTGGGCATGCTCGGCGCGGGTGGCTACCCGATCGGCGCCTGGGGGTTGGCCTATACCAGCGTCACTCACTTTGCCATCATCTATAGTTTGCTCCCGACGTTCACCGCGCTTATCAGCATCGCCTGCAAACGAGATCGCGCCAATCTCACGATGATTTCCGGCCTGCTCCTCTCCTGGGCCGGCTGTCTGCTCGCCGTCACGGGGAGCCTCTCCCTCCCGGGATCCGGCCTGGGATTCGGCGATGCCCTCATCCTTACCTTTACACTGATGATGTCTTGTTATCTCGTCCTGAGCCCGAACCTCGTCAAACGACTCGGCGTCTGGACCTCCAACACCATCATGTTCGGCACAACTTCCGTTCTGATCCTGGCCGGCGAGACGGCCAGAGGCACGGCCCTGCACACCGATATGTCCGGCCTCGTGGTCGGACTGCTCTTCTTCATCGGCACGGCTACCGCTGGGGTGTTTCTGTTACGATCCCGCGCCTTGCAATCACTCACCCCCGCCATCGTGGGCGCCTATCACAACCTCATTCCGATTTGCACCATCGGTCTCGCCTACCTCCTGTTGAATGAGTCCGTGACGATCTTGACCATCCTGGGCGCAGCCACCGTGGTGGCCGGCACAGAGTTGGTACGGCGCGCACCCTTGTGACCTCAGGCGGACGAAGCATATCCGATCCCCTCCAGCTGTTTAGTCTCAGACCCGGGACCATGAGGCGGTAGACTCCACGGTCAGCTCATTGCGCCGATCAGTCCCCCTTGCTAAAGTCCGGCATTTCCAGCATCCTTGCCCTTCACCGTCTCACTCATCACCAGCAGCGAGCCCACGATGGAGCAGTTCGCGATCGTCACCGCCTTCGGCCAGGACCGCCCCGGAATCGTTGCCCTGATGGCGGATAGCCTCTACCAGCTCGGCTGTAATATCGAAGACACCTGTATGACCCGGCTGCGCGGCGAGTTCACCATGATGCTGATGGTACGCCTCCCCGACGGCACAGACGCAGACACCCTGGCCAATCGGCTGACGACCGCGATGACGCCCCATGGCCTCGCCGTCTTGTGCAGATCGTTGCCAGCCGAGGCGGCGGCCCGACAGGCCGCCCTGGAGATCCCAACGTTCATGCTGTCCGTCTATGGAGCCGACCATCCTGGCATTGTGACGCAAGTGGCGCGCACCGTCGCCCATCACGCCGGTAACATCACCGACATGAATACTCGCGTGATCGGATCCGGGGAGGCTCCCGTCTATGTCATGGTCTTGGAGATTCAACTGCAGGCAGCGCAGCAGGCCGACCAGCTCAGGCAAGCGCTTGAAGAACTCAAGCCGCTGTTGGGCGTGGATCTGACCTTCCGCCCGCTCGAGAGCGTCACCTTCTGATCGTGGCTATCCGTCCAATC
>JBDTWG010000566.1:0-2172 GCA_040006855.1 Nitrospira sp. | reverse complement strand
TTCATGTGGGCAAACCGAAAGACGCGTTGACTGAATATGACCAGCTGACGCAGGGGCTCACGCAGGACGATCCGGTCCTTCTGCGAGAGTTAGGAATAGGGTTCGTCACTGTCCTGGTGAAAGACATGCGGGAGCAGATGCGAGGCGCGGCCTATACGGCCCTCAAAGATGTGGATTCTCCCGAAACCATTCCCTTCCTGGAGGATGGGTTAAGTGACGGCTCCGGCTTGGTGCGAGCTCTGGCGGCAGAGGCGTTGGGAAAACTCGAAGGTGGTTGGCGTTCGCCGCGGCTGCGCAATGCCTTGGAGGACCAGGCCGGTTTGGTCAAGGCGACTGTGCTGAAGGTGCTGGGAAAGAGCGGCGATCGCTCCGTGATCCCGCTGCTTGAGAAGGCGCTGAAGGATGAGCAGCCGGTTGTGCGGCTGGCGGCCGCTGGGGCACTTTATCATACGGGAAAGACGGCGATGTGGGAAACGGTCCGTCAGGCGGCATCGGCGCAAAACCCGGAAGAGCGAGCCACGGCGCTGCGCTTAGTTGGAGAGTTGAAGGACGCGCGGGGTTTGGAAATTCTTCTGGAGGCCGTGACCCATACGCAACCTTCCGTTCGAGGCGCCGCCGCCTCTGCCTTGGGAGATCTCGGGAAAGTGCAGGGGATTCCTGCCCTGGAGCGCGCCCTTGAAGACAAGATTCCAGCCGTCAAAACATCGGCGGCGATCAGCCTGGGAGAATTGGGCGTGAAAGATTCTCTGGTTTCACTGAGGAAAGCGCTGGCGGACCCGAACCCTGTGGTGAAAGCGGCGGTGGTGTCGGCGCTGCTGAGGGTGGGGGAGCCGTTTGAAGCTGTCGGGTCTGAGCTGTATGAATTGGCGCAAAACAATGATCCGGGAACCCGCTCTGCGGCCGGCAAAGCCGTGGGTCGCGCCCATGGCGTGAACCGGAAGGCCGGCATCGAATTCCTTGCCGGCATGTTAAAGGATCCCATTCCCCGCCCTCGTATTGCGGCGGCTCGCGCGCTTGGACAAATCGGAGGGGCTGAGGTCTTGCCGATCTTGAAGGCGTCGTTACATGACGAAGATGATGCCGTTCGTGCGACGGCGGGAGGGGCGATTGCCAGAGTCCTCGGACACACAAAATCATCAGCTAATCCAGCGAAATAGTAAGCGTCTCAGGTGGCTGGATTTCAAGTTGACAGTGCGAGTAAGATTCCAGTATAGACAAATGTTCAGAGGTCTGAGCGTATAGCCGTGTCTATGTCCATCGAACGAGACTGACATCTGGGGCAGTAGTCACCGGCCCCTCCATAATTGATTGGGTGACGGAAGTAGAGATTCGGTTAATGTTTCATTACAAGGAGGCAGTGACATGAAGAAGGGTGCGATGAAAGTAGTATTCGGCGTTGCGGCCGCAGCGTTTTTAGCTGCGCCCCTCGCCTCGTTTGCGGGAGGCACGATTGCCGGTAAGGTGACGTATTCAGGGAAGGCGGAGCAGAAGGAATTTCTCTTCTCGAAGTTTCCGAATCCAAAGTTCTGCATCAAGAACCCGAACAAGGGTCTCATGGATGGCGATAAGCGCTTCCTGAAGACCATCGAAGTGGGTAAGGACGGCGGTTTGAAAAATGCAGTAGTTTCTGTCGTTGACGTCGAGGATCAGGCCTTTATGGATGGCTTTAAGGGCGTGGACGTCGTTGCAGAGTTTTGCGAATTCCTGCCGTTTTCCGGAGTGGTGGTCAATAACAAGAATTTTCGCGTAGAAAATCACGATGCTGATCCCGATGACCCCAAGTCCACCTTGGGCGTGCTCCACAATCCGCACAGCTTTGTGGTGAAGGGTTCCAGCTCCGCCACCGGTTTCAACATCGGTTTGGCGAAGAAGGGTGATAAGTTAGAGAAGCCCGTACAGTTCCGCGGCGGTGCCGAAAAAACCGGCTTCTATCGCTTGCAGTGCGACCAGCATGAGTTCATGCAGTCCTTCTTCCTCCCGGTGTGGAATCCGTACCATGCAGTGGTGAAGGATGATGGATCGTTCGAGCTCTCCGGTGTCCCAGCCGGGAAGCACAAGGTGGTGGTTTGGCACCCTGCTGTCGGCAAGGGCAAGCTGAATGAGTTTGAGGTTGAGGTAGCAGAAGGTGGAACAGCCACTTTGAAGGCTGACCTCAAGTAGATTCGTTTCTAT
>JBDTWG010000565.1:0-2173 GCA_040006855.1 Nitrospira sp. | reverse complement strand
CTCTGGGAGGATCCGCCGGACCCGCATATCTATTCGCCGATCGTCTGGCGGTATTTACATCGCGCCCATCAGGCAGGAACTGAGACGCTGCGCGACCAGGTTCTCAATGCCTGGCAGCAAGGAGGCCGGTTAGGAGAAAACGGATCCGAGAAGGAAAAGGAGAGGCAGGAGCTGTTCTTCGGCCGGGGAGGCCGATATGCCGCGTCCGACTTGCGCGCACGCGCCTCTATGATGGAAACCCTGGAGGCCTCGATCAGACTGATGCACGAAGAACTCGAAGTATTACTTCGGGAAATCGCCGATCATCCGGTTGCCGCTTTCGAAAATAAATAGATCATGAGGAGGACGACGATGCGGTCTAGGAGCGTGCAGACACATGACTCAAGTCTCTTTTCCCGGCTCGCGAACAAGGCCTCCCATGTGATGGGAAGCGTCGGAGCTTTCGGGGTCGCGCTGGGTATTGTGCTTGTGTGGGGGGTGACGGGCCCTGTATTCGACTACAGCGACACCTGGCAATTGGTGATCAACACCGGCACGACCATTGTGACGTTTCTGATGGTCTTCCTGATTCAAAATACTCAGAACCGGGACAGTGCAGCCATCCAATTGAAACTGGATGAGATGATCCGCTCAACCAAAGGAGCTCATAATGCCTTGCTCGACTTGGAAAAACTGAGCGCCAACGACCTGGAGGAAATCCGTGGCCTCTATGAAAAGCTGGCAGAGCAGGCCCGCCGCAACAAAAAAGGCAGCTGGGGCGACACGGGCACGCCGGAAGTGACTCCCGCATAGCCTTTCCGGGGAGCACTAAGCCTATTCTCTTTTCAGAGGGCTCAAATCGCTTATTGCGGGGCCATTGAGGACTTTGCCGAGCTTGTCGAAACGCGAACCATGACAAGGGCAATCCCAAGTTTTTTCGGCGTGGTTCCAGGCCACAATGCAGCTGAGATGCGGGCAGACGGCGGAGCAGGTATGAAGAGTTCCTTGCTCGTCGCGGTACGCCGCGATTTTGGTAAGTCCCTCCCTCAGGACGGCTCCCTGATCGTTGGGAATTTTCTCTGCAGTGTCCACGTCGCCACCGGTTATCCAGTCGGTATATTGCGCGGCGACGTTCAGGTTTTCGCGCATAAACTCGCCGGCGGCACGAATGGGTTGGCGCGACGGATCATACAGGGATGCCCAGGCCGACTCGCGGCCCATGATCAGATCGGTAATCAAAAGACCGGCAATGGTCCCGTGAGTCATCCCCATGCCGGAGTCACCAGTTGCAATGTAGACATTGTCCGTATCACCGGGGTTCCGGCCGATGAAGGCCAGGCCATCCACGGACTCCATCACTTGACCGGACCATTGAAAGTCCACTGTCTGCATCAAGGGAAAGCGCTCGCGCGCCCAGGCCTCGAGTCGAGCATACCGAGCTTCCGCATCATCGGCTTGCCCGGCCTTGTGGTCCTCGCCCCCGACAATGAGGACAGCCTGCTCGCCTCCCTCTGGCAATGGCTGCTGATAAATCCGCACATAGTGGTAGGGGTCGAGCGTATCCCACAATAAGGCCGGTTCAATCGACCCGATCGGTATGACCGCGCCAATGACATAACTGATGTACGCCGCTTGCTTCGTATGAATCGTCACCATATTGTTGATGGGAGTATTGGTGGCGATGACGACGGCATCCGCAGTCACCACGCTTCCCTGGCTCGTTTCCAGTTTGATTTGCTTGCCACTTTCGACGGTGGTGACATGCGCATCGCTGAATACGCGCCCCCCTCCCGCCTGAATGGCCTTGAGCAAGCCGGATACATACTTCAAAGGATGAAATTGGGCCTGCCTAGGAAACCGCAAGCAGGGCCCCGTCCGAAACATCTTCCCTGGCAACCGGTCGAGTCGCTCGACACCGTCGACGCCGGCCCGTCGGGCAGCCTGCCATTCGTCCTCGATCAGGTCTCGGGCATCATCGGACGGAGCAAAGAGATAACCGTCCAGCCTCATAAAGTCGCACTCGATCCGCTCCTCCAGGCGTGTCTTGTCGATCCAATCAATGGCTGCCGTGTGACTCTGGGCCGTCAGTTGCGCGCCGGGCTTGCCATGGAGACGCTCTATCTCGACGTAGCGATCGTCGATGGCATTCAGCCGGCGCACCGCGCCGCCGTAGTTGTTCTCGTAGTGGCTGGCG
>JBDTWG010000564.1:0-2192 GCA_040006855.1 Nitrospira sp. | reverse complement strand
ATGACGATAGATATTACGACCGGTGTAACTGGTGGTCGCTGAACTGAAGATCCACGTGCCAGGACCTACTTCCTTCTGGACCATGCCCTGTCTCGTTTAGAAAAGAGGTTGCTTGGTGTTCTGGAAAGCGAAGGCTGGCGCAGCCTCCATTGTTACACGAATGAGGAGCAGGCGGATGAAACGACGACAGCCTCAGGGAGTTAGACTTGAGACGCCGAGGTTCCTGGTACGTACGATGACTAGGGCCATGCGACGATCAACCTGAAACGATTCACTAACCGGAAGGAGACAGTATGAAGAGGCTTATGGCTTTGCTCATGTTCACACTGATCAGCAGTATCTGGATCGCAACCCTGTCCTACGCAGCTGACTCCAAGATTGTCGAAGGGGACCTGCTGAAGGTCGAGGGGGAGTTTTATACGGTGCATGATACGGCCGGCCACGAGGTGCGCCTGCATGTCGATAAGACCACGCATCTGGAGGGGGGCGAATTCAAGGCTGGGGACAAGGTCGAGGCCCACGTGACGAATCAGGGGCATGCTCGGTCTCTTATCCACTTAATAGCGGCTGGGAAGATGGCCACGTCTGGCTCGAAAATTGTCGAAGGGGACGTGCTGAAGATCGAGGGGGAGTTTTATACGGTACATGATACGGCCGGCCACGAAGTGCGCCTGCATGTCAACAAGTCCACGCATCTGGAGGGGGGCGAGTTCAAGGTCGGGGACAAGGTCGAAGCCTATGTGACCGATCAGGGCCACGCTCGATACATGTATCACATCAAACACTTACAACCCGCGTCGTAGATTGCAGGATACCAGAGTCAGTGCTCTGTGGACCGTTTGGGCCAATCCTCAAGGCCGGCCCAAACGGGCTTGTCTGCAGAATCGGAGAGATCTCCCAGTCGAGATCGTGAAGGGAATGATCAAGGTTGAGCAGGATGACTCAGTGTCTCTGATCCTGACGCGGCAACAGGCGCCAACGCTCATCTAGTCATGGTAGCCAAGGCAGGGACCTAAACCTTGTAGGCGAGGAGGACGCTTTGAGGATGCTCCTCCTAGAGTAGTTGATGCGGGCGCTGAAATACCTATGTAGGCATTGTCCTCGATTGGACTAGAATGCATACACAAGGATACGGCGATGTTGGCGTTGGCACGACGCAGTGGCTACTAAGGAGGCGCGCTATGACGATGAAAAGTCGATTCATTGCTCACGGCTCAATGGTCGTGGGTGTGTTGCTCGCAGCCGGAATTGTCTCCGGCGCCGCTCGACCGCCGGCAGAGGACCGAGTACCCGAGGCCCACTCGGAAAAGGCCAAAGCGTTGCATGCGCCGTTTGGTGATACGCGGACTGCCGCCGCAGACGTCGTGGCAGCCGGGAAAGCCCTCTATGAAGGCAAAGGCCAATGTACGCTCTGTCACGGCATGACGGGAAAAGGTGATGGGCCCGCAAGCCATATGAATGCCAAGCACCCGCCCCGCAACTTCACCGATTGTACATTCCAGAAGGAACGCGATGACGGCGAACTCTTCTGGGTCATCAAATATGGCAGCCCCGGGACGGGCATGCAGGCCCTTATTCCGCACATGCTCAACGAAGCGGAGGGATGGAAACTTGTCGCGTACCTGCGGACTTTCTGCAAGGCGGCAGAATAAGCAGCCTGCGGCAAGGCTTCAAGACCAACTCACATTCGGCGCTCGGAAGATAGGCTAGGTGCTTGTCGCCAGGGCGATGCTGGTGAAAATGGATGACTGTGTCCTCTCACGTGTGAGGCACTGGCTGTGTTTACTAAGGCACTGAAGGAGGGGTAGGAGCATGCAGTACCTTCAAAGAAAAGCCCTCATTCTCGTTGTGCTCGGATTTATCGCGCTGCTGAGTTACGAATGGAGCAGTCTGGTTCAGAATGCCAATGCGATTCCGGCTTTCGCCCGCAAGTACGGGTTTTCATGCAATGTCTGCCATGTGCCCGGCTTCCCGAAGTTGAACGACTTCGGGAATATCTTCCGGGACCAGGGCTTTCAATTAGGGGCCGACCAGGACTTGCCGACCCATGAGGGCATCACCATGGGCTACTGGCCCATCTCATTCCGGACGACGGTCGGGTATCAAGGAGCGAGCGTGAGGACGGATGGCAAGGGCATCACGACGGGCGGGTTCGGCTTCACGAGCCTCGATATCTTAAGCTTCGGGACCCT
>JBDTWG010000563.1:0-2194 GCA_040006855.1 Nitrospira sp. | reverse complement strand
GTCGCCATCATTACTTGGGGTGCAATGTTCTTCGGCGTTTTATAGTCAGCCCAGGCCAGTTTCCCCAACCCACATCCAGGCCCGTTGTCCGGGTTCACGGCGAACGCCACGGTGACCTGAAGGCTGACCAGCACAACGGTGAGCCCAACATACCATCGTCTCTTCATGCGATCCCCTTTCTATCGACTCGCGTCACCGCGTCTTCGCGAGAGACATCATGCGGAGCCCTGCACGCGGTTATCCTAACTTAATCGTTTGTTCTGGCCTGTCAATCGGAATTCCCATTTGCTTCAACTCCGAAGCCGAGTGATGGTGCGCGGAGGGTCGATCCTGGCGCATAGATCAACTTAACGGGCGAGGGGAGACCGGGTGGGATCTCCGACTGTTGTCGGAGTCCTTCAGGAAGGGTGGATGTAAGATCTTGCGAGTGACGCAACAATATAAGGGGAATGAACCCAAGCAGCGTCCTGCCTCAGACATGTGAATAGGAATTCTGTAATAGAACGGCGCCCTCGCAGGAATTTCAGAACTAGGCTAACACCTAGTGGGGGATCCCTTCGTATCGTTCCACCATGGGTCTAGAAAGAAGCGTGATTTTATGTATGGCTTCAGCGGAAGCGTCAGCAGCCGTCGGGCGGTATCCCCGGAGCATGATCATGTCGGAATTCATTATGCAGCCAGCGCAACTGAGGGCAATCATTCAGGAGAGAACGCCTCTCTGCCCCGCCCGAGGGTGCAATGGAACGATGGAAATTGATTACGTGACGGGAGAGATGTCGGGCACCGGACTCCAGGGATTACGATGCCGAGTCTGCAAGCATCAGGGATTTCGATCTCTTGAGGGAATCCACGTGTTATTTGGGACAAGGCACGAGCATGTGTGCAGCTACGGACCATCGGCGCAAAGCCTTACCCTGGTGTTTTCCGGTACCGCCTTGGCTTTGTTCCGCAACGGTGGCCTCTCCCCGACTCAGTCGGCTCTCTATGCCGCTCACTGGGCGTTGCTGAGTGGGCAATTGGACGGTACTGTGCGCCTCTTCCCCGAAAGTCTGGCACTTTTGCACTGTCATGCGCACTTCCACCGTGAAATTCTAGCGAATTCCCCGTACAACCAGACTGAGACGTTGAGTCCTTTAGGGTATCCGCTCTCCAATGATGTCACTGTCGTGGGGCGTGATATCGAGGACGAATGTTCTCTGCGCCACGGGTCGGAGCATCAATGCTAGACCGAAATCCTCAACTCAAGGCCTAGAAGGCTCCACCTTCTGCCAGGAGGAATATGATGCTACCACGAAGTTTTCTCTGCCTCGCCCTCGGGGCACTCATTACGAGTGGGATGGAAGGCTGCACGATAGTGCAATCTGGCTCGTCGAACACATTACCGAGCAGCGCCTTCTTTCCCATGAACGCTGCTGAATTGAAGCCCCTCCAATCGATCGGCCAGGCGCAGAACAGCAATATAATGAATTGCCAAACAGGACCCTCTTGCGAGGAGGCCTAGTATACCCGGGGTTTAGTCGCGCTCTTTGAAAATCGAGCCGATGCGATTACGGCCTTTCAAGCGTTACACACCGCTATGCCCAATAGTCGCTATGACGCGGCGACGATTGGTTGGCTGAACCTTTTGCAGGACAGTGCGCCGAACTCTGTCTACAGCAAGGCGTTGCTGGTTCAGCTGAAGCAGGAAGTATTGCGCAATCTTTTAGAGCGGTCTGACCTCATGGCCGGCCGAAACGCAGACGACCACAATCGGCGTGTCGCGGAGCTCAATCAATAAACTTTCTCAGCAGGATCCCGCTTTGAGCCTAACAAGTTCCATCGTGATGGAGCCTATTGAGTTTACAAAATCCTCCTAGCTCGCTCCATCGACATCTTGAAGAGTCACGGGACATGCTCACCGGAAGTCTTCCGACAGAACGCAATTCCGCCTTTGGTAAACGGTTACTATTCCTGCTGTGCGTCGGTGGCAATTTAGCAATGGAAGCGCAGCCGTATCATTCTTCATTCCGTCCAGGCGAATGGGCCGCCCGAGGGCATCATGCACACACTGGCCGATCGCGTGCAGCCACCGGATTTCCCCTTGGGGCGAGACCGTGCGATGTTCGCTATTGAAGTTTGTGCCCGTCTCCACCGCGTTAATGAGAGCGTTCCGAACCCGCTCCCGGTCATCCTCATGCAGCAGATCGATGGCTTG
>JBDTWG010000562.1:0-2199 GCA_040006855.1 Nitrospira sp. | reverse complement strand
CCGTCTCCAATCCATCAATGCCATGGCCAATCTGTTGCTGCGTTATCCCGGCGAGTTCATTCAGCCATACATCGGTGTCGGGGCGGGGTTGTCCGGAGGGTTTGCCCGGGATCTGAACCTCCAGCACAGCACGATCGGTGTGATCCGTGAGAACGCGGCCGACGGTGCGTTTGCCTACCAGTTTATCGGGGGTATTCGCGCGAATGTCAGCGAGCAGGTGTTTCTGTTTACGGAATACAAATACTTCGTGGCGAATTACCAATGGGAAAGTGAGTTCGCCAATGGGTCACATGGTCCATCGTTTACATTGAATTATCGTACCCATCTCATTTCTGGCGGTCTCGGGTTCCGGTTCTAAATCCTCCCTCTCGCGTCCTCTCGTCCCTGCGCGGTGTGCGGACCATGCCTTCCACTCTTTCTTCTGTCGAGGCCGGCATCCCGGCGTCTTTTTGCAGTCTCTTTCAGCTCTGTTCGTTTCGATGAGGAGTGATGCAGAGCCTCACATCATCGACCTGTGCTGATCGCCACGCGCTTGCAGTGCAGCATGGGTGAGGCATAAGATAATCCATCCCTTGTCCGCTCACCTGGCTCCATGGAGGAACGAGCTGTGTTCTGGGACACGCGACACCCTTCGCAGAAACCAGAGCGTCTCTGTTCGTTCTGCGGTAAGCGCCAGGAGGCTGGTCAGCACCTCGTCACCGGTCCGGAGCCATACACCTGCCATTCATGCGAGACGCCATCCGCGCTATTGATCTGTGAAGAATGCGTCCAGCACTGCGCCCTTTCTCTGAGCAAAGACAAGAATAACGGAACAGAGAGTTCATCCTCGTTTCTGCCGCTCGTGATCCCCAAGCCGACCGATATCAAAGCGATGCTGGATGATTACGTCATCGGGCAGGATCGCGCCAAGAAAGTCCTTTCCGTTGCGGTCCACAATCACTACAAGCGCATCGCGAACCGGGAGCGGCTCAAACACGTCGATCTCCAAAAGGGCAACATCCTGATGATTGGATCGACCGGAACCGGGAAGACTCTCCTCTCGGAAACGCTGGCCCGCATCCTTCATGTGCCGTTCACCATTGCGGATGCCACGGCGCTGACGGAGGCAGGGTATGTGGGTGAAGATGTGGAAAACGTCGTCCTTAAGTTACTGCAGACCTGCGAATACGATGTCAGCCGCGCCGAGACCGGCATTATCTATATCGATGAGATCGACAAGATCAGCCGGAAGTCGGAGAATCCATCCCTAACACGCGACGTGTCGGGCGAGGGGGTTCAGCAGGCGCTGCTGAAGCTGGTCGAAGGGACGATCTGCAATGTGCCACCCAAAGGCGGACGGAAGCATCCCGAGCAGGACTATATTCGTGTGGACACGACGAACATTCTGTTTATCGCCGGCGGGGCGTTCGTGGGATTGGATCAGCTCATTGCCCAACGGACGATGCCGAAGCGGCTGGGGTTTGGAGCGATGAGCACCGCGGGCGAGATCGACGGCCACACCGATATGCTGCGTAGCGTGCAATCCGAGGATCTATTGAAGTTCGGACTCATTCCCGAGTTCGTGGGCCGATTTCCTGTTCTGACCACCCTCGCTGATCTCGATGTGCCGGCGCTCATTCGAGTGTTGACTGAGCCTCGCAGCGCACTGGTGAGGCAGTATCAGGCCCTCTTCGAGATTGAAGGAGTCGAACTTGAGTTCACTGATCCTGCGGTGAAGGCCATCGCCCGCCGGGCGGCCGTGATGAAAACGGGGGCTCGGGCGCTACGCACGATTCTGGAAGAGGTGATGCTAGACCTGATGTATGAGATCCCAGCGTTGGGCGGAGTGAAATCCGTCGTGATCACGGAAGAGGTCATTGCCGGGATTGGGCAACCGCAGATTCTTCCCTGACATTCCCCATCATGAACCGGGCGGCGGCGATGGGTCGTCTTCGACACGATCAGGAGCGGCACAGGAGACAAACCCCAACCTTCCCTCCAGGCCTCTCCTCCCCGAAGAAAAGAAACGGCCTTGGGGTGCCTCCCTGAGAAGGAAATCCACAATCAGGCTGCGTGCCTGGCGCGCGTTCCCTGCGCGACGGTCTCGACGTTGCGACCACCAGCCGCAGACGATCCTAGCCGTCTCTTCTCAGATTCACTCTCGCTTGCCATGGACCAGGCAAGCAGCCAGACCAGCGCAACCATGGTTCCGAAGCCAAT
>JBDTWG010000561.1:0-2199 GCA_040006855.1 Nitrospira sp. | reverse complement strand
TCATCGAGCCTGCGACGATCGACCAGAACAGGAGGTAGGTCCAAAACTTATGGTGAATGCGATGAACGACGTCGACCGGGACGGACGTGTGAGAGAGTTCTTGCATCTCACCAGAATAGTCAAGCGTGCGCGTTTTCGCAAGCGCATTCTGAGCGCGTCTTTGGCAAATCAGGGCTGTTTCGCACGGTGTCGTATGGTCTGTTACCGTTCTGATGGAGGCGGATAGCACGTCAACCGGTTGCGGGCAAATACGTTGAAGTGAGTGGGTCAGGTAAGAAGTCTGCCGAAGGCATTGAGTCGCTCAATCACTGAAGGGAGGATATTATGCCGGTGCTGTTGAGGAATCTGCGGATGCCAGTTTTTGTCGTGCTCTTGTGTGGAGTGCTCGTCGGAGTCTCCGGGGTGAATGAGCCTGCCCGGTCGGCCACAGACTCGGTATCTTCACCCGATCAGGCACCTCCCGGCGCGACGCCGGAGTTGCCCTTCGGCGCCGGAAAAGCGCGCGAGGGGAAGGGAAATCATCCCATGAGGAAAGCCTGCGCCGAGGATGCAAAAAAGCTTTGCGCTGACGTGAAAGCGGGAGAAGGACGGATTGCCCAGTGCTTGAAGCAGCATACGCAAGAACTCTCGCAGGGCTGCGCCGATATGATCCAGCAGCGCGGCAAGCACCGTCAGTAGAAACCGGAGGCACGCGGGCCTGAGGCGTAGACGTCCGCAGATCTATCCAAGGTTGCGCGGTGGGAGCTGGTTTAAGCCAGGTCCCACGATCCTTTCTGTCCGGTTGCTGTCGGTTGATTTCCTGTATTTGTTTCTCGAACCGCCGTGGATGGGATAGAGTGGCCATCATACGGGAGGTTACGTATGAATGGCACCAGGGGACAGGAAGAGTTTTTCGTCGATTTGCGTCAGCATCCACGCCTCCGAGTGTCGGCCCCGTTCGTCTGTTCGCTCTCCCGTCTCGGTCTGGCTAAATGGCTTGGACGCCGATCTGATGGGATCGGGGTGGTGTTCGATGTGTCGATGAAAGGGGCCAAAGTGATGAGTGAGGCGGGCATTCAGCGTGGTGACAGGTTATCGGTCAGCCTGTCATTGCCCAATCAGGCCTCTCCGATGACCGTCGAGGAAGCGACGGTGCGCTGGGAGAAAGATCACGTCTATGGGTTAGAGTTTGTCGACCTCTCCCCCGTGGCTGAAATGCGGCTGCGAAAATTCATCACCATTTCGACTAAACCGGCCTCATAATCTACCAAGGATTTTATCAGCGGCACTTCTGCCGGCATGCGGATCGAGAAGGATTGCTTGCGAATCAAGTTCGGTGAAAGTGCCGCTGTCGTGCTTCCACGGATCGGCTGAAGATAGGTTGAGATTGCGCTCTCCGCTCCATTTCCCTACAATGGCCTCCCCATTCGGCCATGTCCAGTACGAATACACGAAGTCAGCGGCCGCAGCCGCATAGTCCCTTTCATCCAATCTATTGGCCCACCTGGGTCGGCTTCGGGCTGTTTCGCCTCTTCTCGTTGCTTCCGTATCGTTGGCAGCTTGCGCTCGGCCGACAATGCGGGCGCTTGTTACATGGCCTGCTTACCAGGCGACGCGATATTGTCCGGGTGAATTTGGAGTTATGTTTTCCTCACCAGGACGTCGCTGAGCGCAACAGGGTTGCGCTACGCTGCTTTGAGTCCATGGGAATGGGCATGATGGAGATCGGGCTTGCCTGGTGGGCGAGGGATCCTCGCACCCAGTGTGAATGTACCATCAAGGGATTGGAGCATATCCGAGAGGCGCTCCGACAAGGGCGAGGAGTATTGCTCTGCGGAGCCCATTTGCATACGGCGGAACTTGCCGGACGCTTTTTGGCGCTTGAGCAACCGATCGCGATTGTGTATCGGCCTCAAAACGATGTGGTGGCAGAAACGATCGCGAACGGCTGTCGTAGCCGTTACTATGCAGACCTCCTACAGCATCGCGATATGCGGGGAGTCCTGCGAGCATTGGCCAAGAACCAGGTGGTATGGTATGCCCCCGATATTGATGCGGGATCCAAGCGGAGTGTGTTCGCTCCATTTTTCGGAGTGCCGGCCGCATCACTCACGGCCACCTCCCGATTGGCCAGAGTGAGCGGAGCGCCGGTGGTGCCGTGTTTCTATTATCGCAGGGCAGACGGCAGCGGCTATGACATCGAAGTGGGGCCGGCGCTCG
>JBDTWG010000560.1:0-2200 GCA_040006855.1 Nitrospira sp. | reverse complement strand
TGCATGCTGTCGCGGTGAAGGATGTGCCGTTATCGGCGTTGTATTCGGCCCCAAATATTCTCGCGTATTTCAGTGAACCCTCATCCGGCGAGGTTGAATAGGCCGCCTTGCCGCTGCCGGCAGCTCCGATCTTCTCCTCGCCACGAAGGCTGACTCGCCTCGTTGAGCGTATGTCGGGCATCGCAGGAAGAGGTTCATCGGAGTGCCCGCTCTGCCCGGCGGATCAGGTCGGGTTGTTGCCGCAACCGCGAGATGTGGGTATCGAGTGCTGCCGACTCGGCTAGGGGAACCTCCACGGTATAAACGCCGTCCGCGGTCGGCCCATCGACGAGGCGACCGTTCAAATCCCGGATGACCGCGCGGATGCGCGCCTCGGGCGCGGATTCCTGGAACACCAGAGTTATACGAACCGAAGCCGGTGGAATTCCGCGTGTGGTGACGCTGTCAGGAGGCGGGGCGGTCTGTGGT
This sequence comes from Nitrospira sp., assembly GCA_040006855.1. Lineage (GTDB taxonomy): Bacteria > Nitrospirota > Nitrospiria > Nitrospirales > Nitrospiraceae > Nitrospira_A. The sequence continues at coordinate 1,732 of JBDTWG010000560.1, read as the reverse complement.
CCGGCCATCCACAGCAACAACACGAGTTGGCCGATCAGCAGTATCGAAGCGAGTGCGGGAATCCAACGCGGTGCGAAGAGGTTGCGGAACCACTGCTCCAATGCATGGCCGGCCCCTCCGTCGGGTGCGGTCGCAGGGGGAACGGGATGGGGCCCTCGATCGGACTGGATTTGCGTCATCACGGTTTGCTTCACATGAAGCGCCGGCATCGGTTCTTCTGCCCATGCAGCCTGCAGCGGAACACGCAGCTTGCCGAGACTCTCCAGTTCAGCGCGGCACTCAGCGCAAGTAGCCAGGTGCTCGTCTACCGTTCGTCGCTCCGACTCCTTCAGGGTCCCGGTCAGGTACCAAGGAAGCAGTGCCGCAGCCGGATGGGCCGTTGGGGCCTTGTGGGGTGTGCTCATAAGACGGACTCTCGGGAGATCGATCGATCCATCTGTCGTTTTAATTGTTGCTTGGCATAAAATACACGCGTCTTTACGGTGTTTTCTGGGATATTCAGCAGCAGGGCAATATCCTCATAGGGCAGCTCCTCATAGAAGACCAACCGCAGTACTTCTTGATGATCGGCCGACAACGCTGAGAGTGCTTGGCGCATGACAGCGCCGAGTTGTTCCCGCTGTATGCCCTCGATCGGCGTTTCCTGTGCGCTGGGTAGATCTGGGAGGTCGTCAATGGTGACGGCCGTATGATTAGGCCGGCCGCTCCGCCGAACGGCATCGAGGGCCTTGTGGCGCGCAATGCCGAAAATCCACGTCGAGACGCGAGATTGACGGGCAAAGCCACAGGCTCCTCGCCACACCGCCAGCATGACTTCCCCGACTACTTCTTCCGCGAGTGATTGGTCGCGTACAAAGGTACAGATATAATGGTACACCCGCTTTTCGTAGAGGTGGTACAGGGCTTCGAAAGCGTGGGTATCTCCGGTCGCAACCCGCGTCACCAGCGTGCCCTCCACTGCGTTGTGCTCGTGAGTCGCGTTCATGGGCCCACATGTTCGAGAAAAATATAGAAGTGCCGACGTGCCGGCGACTCTGCTGTAACATAGATCCGGCAGCCGCTCAAGAGCGGCCGGTTGACCCGCTGTGGACCCAGGGCCTACAATCCTGTGAACCTTCTCCGGATCACCCCGACAGACGGATAGACGGTGAGGTGATACGATGAATACTTGTCACAAGTCGCCTAGACGCTCCACAGGTCAGCAGGCAGGGATTCTCGCATTCCTGCCCTTTCTCCTCTTGGCCTCCTGTGCTGCTGCCCCCTTTCTCATCCCTGCGGGTATTGAGTTTGCCCGCAACCTGCTTATGACTGGCAATAAGAACTTCGGCGGCAAATATTCCGAAGATATGAATCGACTCATGGTCCGCCTGAGTACGCCCTATGTGGCGATGGGGTTGCCGATGGGCACGTCACCGGCCGCGCTCGTGCCGCCGGCAATGCTGCAGCAACAGCAACAGGCGATGATGAATCAGATGGGTGGCCAACAGGGCATGGCGGGTCAGTACGGGGCCGGGGGTTATGGAGGTTATGTCGATCCATACAACCCTACCGGCGCCATGCCGGGCGCGGGATACCCGCCGGGCGGATATGGGATGCAGCAGGGCATGGGTTATGGCGGGATGTCGGGGTATGGGGGCATGTCCGGCTATGGAGGGATGCAGGGGGCGCAGTATGGCTATCAGGGCCAGATGGGCGGATATGCTGATCCAAACAATCCCTACGCCACTGTGCC
>JBDTWG010000559.1:0-2211 GCA_040006855.1 Nitrospira sp. | reverse complement strand
CGTGCCCTCACTGTCTGATCGATGAGCGGGTCCTGCGTCACTTTCCTACTCCCGAGTAGCCTAACATATTTCCCATTTCCTCTTCCCGGTTAAAAAATCCATTTCAATCATGAGCTTAGAGGAGGTATGCGGCGGCGTGTGATACTGTGGATGCCTCCCGGCGGATTCAAAATGATTGATCGGTGGCGCCTGGTGGCTCTGAGGATTCCAATTCAAAGATCGGATGGTGTAGTATGCCCGCATGATCGATAGCCTACTCGCTCAAGAGCTTGCGAAGCCGTATCCCTCGGCCGTCCGAATCGTGGGAGTCAAAATCCGTGATCGCGGTGAGGTCAAGAAGTTCGACGCAGGGGATGCCGTACTCGCGCCTGGAGACTGGGTGCTGCTCGATGTCGCCGGAGAGTTGAGTTACGGGGTGGTCTATGGAGCACCCCAGCTCATGCCCTTCATCCCGCCCATGCGTGTGCTTCAACCGATCTCCCGGAAAGCGACCAGGGAAGACGCGGCTACCATTGATCGTTATGAACGGCTTGCCTCTGAAGGGATGAAGGCTTGTCGTGAACAAGCGGCGGCGCTTGGGCTGAAGATGAAGCTGGTGGAGGTTTTCTGTTCGCTGCATCGTCGGCAAATGACGTTCGTCTACACCGCTGAAGATCGGATCGATTTTCGAGAGTTAGTCCGGTTGTTGGCGCGTCGATTCGGAGGTCGGATCGAAATGCGCCAGATAGGTGCGCGTGACGAAGCGAGCCGATTGGGTGGCATCGATACCTGTGGTCTTGTGCTGTGTTGTGCCAGCTTTCTTACGGAGGTCAAGCCCGTGACCGTCAAGCAGGCTCGGCTCCTCGGGCTTCCCGTCGATGACCCCAAGCTTCTCGGCGTGTGTGGTCGCCTCAAATGTTGCCTCTTGTTCGAGGCGATGGACAATCAAGTCTCCTCCCCGTCCTCTTCACCCTCATCTGCGCTGATAACCCCTTCCCGTTCCCGTCAGGCCGCGTCCTAGGCGACAGTCCTATCACATCAGTAAATCGTCAGCTGCCCAGGTTCTCAGAAAAAGCCGCTCCTTTTCTCTGAAGGAGTATAATGATTTTGAGGTGACGGATGCCTCAGGTTTTGGTGCTTGGAGCTGGGAAAATCGGTTCTCTCATCGCAGGACTGTTGTCAGCGAAGGGGCAGTATCAGGTTCACCTGGCTGATCTGACTCTGGATGCTCCCAAACGGCTGGTCGATGAATTGTCGCTTTCGACGGTGACTCCCTGTGCGTTGGATGTGCGCCGGAGCGACGTGGTCGTGCAATATGTCATGGCCCATCGGTTCGAGGCCGTCATCTCCAGCCTGCCATACTTCTGCAATCCAACTGTGGCGGAAATTGCGCGAGCCCATCGTCTGCACTACTTCGACCTGACCGAAGACGTCGCCGTGACCGATCGCGTCAGGGCTATCAGCGAGGCCTCGGATCGGGCGTTTATTCCACAGTGTGGGCTGGCTCCCGGGTTCATCAGTATCGTTACGAATGAACTCATCGGCCATTTTGAAACCATCGACAGCGTGAAAATGCGAGTGGGCGCCCTGCCGGTGCATCCGAGCAATGCGTTGAAATATTCCCTGACCTGGTCCACCGACGGGTTGATCAATGAGTATGGAAATGTCTGTGTAGGGATCGAGAGTGGACAAGAGGTTCAACTGCAACCCTTGGAGGGGTACGAGACGATAGAACTGGATGGTCTTCTTTACGAGGCGTTCAACACGTCCGGCGGGCTAGGTACCTTGGCGGATACGTATCGTGGACGGGTTCACACCATGAACTATAAGACCCTGCGGTACCCCGGACATTGCGAAAAAATTCACTTTCTCATGAAAGATCTCAAACTGAACGAGGATCGAGAGACGCTCAAACGTATTCTGGAGCGGGCGATCCCGCAGACCTACCAGGATGTCGTGTTGATCTATGCCGCGGTGACGGGGACCAGGCAGGGGGAGTTGTTCGAAGAAACCTATGTAAAGAAGGTGTACCCACGGACGATTCTTGGGCGCCTCTGGTCCGCCATTCAGGTCACGACGGCGTCGTCGCTCTGTTGCGTCGTTGATCTCGTGATGGCCAAACCCGCCGACTATCGCGGCTTCGTGACGCAGGAACAGTTTCGATTGCAGGACTTATTGAATAATCGCTTCGGGGACTGTTTTCGATCATAGCGCCACCATGACGACGCAGGA
>JBDTWG010000558.1:0-2215 GCA_040006855.1 Nitrospira sp. | reverse complement strand
GACGTTTTTTTGATCCAGCGCGTAATGGCCCTGGCGGGGAAAGATGGTTGTCAGACGATCTCCCCAGACCTGTTTCATGGCTCCCAGAATACGCAGCTTGTCGTCTACCATGATGTAATGACGGGCAGGGTAACGCCGCTCGACGTCCTGGAGCATCTGCTCCTTGTGCACATAAATCAGCACCCGACCCTCGACCGCATCCCACAATCCCGATCCCTGGATCTTGCGCGGCTGGAACACCACGTCGCCATCCGACAGGATCACCGTTTGTCCCCAACGTCCCAGATGGGCGATGACCTCGAGTGTGCCAGGAAATAGGCGAGTCGCAAATGGATAGTCCACCAGAAATGAGGACATCAATAGCAACCGCGGGTCATTCATGGTTTCAACACGGTAGCGTTGCAAGGCCCCCAGATAGTCCGCATAGCCGAGGTCATGGCGTAGCGCTTCAAAAATTTCCCAATAGCGATTCCGGCTCTCCTCGCCAAACTCCTGCACAAGATGATGGTCGAGGTCGCTGCCAATGCGATCGTTATCGAGCAGCGTGTTATCGACATCCAGTAGGAAGACGACATTGTCCGGCGCGGTCATGCCCTTGCCCCCTCGGATAAGGGGTTGTTCCAGCCTCCATCCGTTACGATGAGCGCATCCGCCTCTTTCGGCCCCCAGGTGCCGCGCTTATAGGGCCGGATCCGGTGGTGCGTCTTCAGGACCGGATCGACCACCCTCCAGGCGGCTTCCACCGCGTCCTCACGGGTGAAGAGCGCGCCGTCGCCGGCCATGGCATTACCTATCAGTCGCTCGTAGGGCGTTTCCTCTCCCGATTGCTCTTCCAGCAGATAGAGTTCTTGCTGATCGCCGATGAACTCTTTCCCCGGGCGCTTGACGCGGGCAGCGAGGGCGACGGCCGAGCTGGGGGAGAGTCGAAAACGCAGATAATTGGCTCGTCCGGCTCCCGGCCTTGAATCGTCAAACAGCCGTTGGGGTGGAGGCTTGAGTTCCACCAGGACCTCGGCTGCCGTTGTCGCCAAACACTTTCCTGCACGCAGGTACCACGGCACCCCCTCCCAACGCCACGAGTCGATGAACAGCCGCAGGGCACAGAAAGTCTCTACGTCGGAGTTTTTCGCCACGCCCGGCTCCTTCCGGTAGCCGGTGTACTGGCCGCGCACCACGTCGTCCGGTTGAAGAGGACGCATGGCCTGAAACACCTTTGCTTTTTCGCTGTGGACGGCACTATAGCCCTGATAGGCAGGCGGCTCCATGGCCAGCAGCGAGACGATTTGAAAGAGATGGTTCTGGATGACGTCGCGCAGGCATCCGGTACTTTCGTAAAATGCCCCGCGACCCTTTACGCCAAAATCCTCGCAGAGCGTAATCTGCACGCTGGCCACGCAGTCCCGGTTCCAGATCGGCTCCAGAAACGAATTGGCGAAGCGAAAATAGAGGATATTCATGATCGCCTCTTTCCCGAGGAAGTGGTCGATACGAAAGATCGAGTCTTCCGGGAACACCGACTGCGCAATGCGGTTGAGTTTCTGCGCTGAGTCCAAATCGCGTCCGAACGGCTTTTCGACGATGACGCGCGCAGCCTTGGCTAAGCCTGCGGCGCCGAGCCCCTGGATGACCGCCGCGAAGAGCGAGGGAGGGATGGCCAGGTAATGCGCCGGGCGCTTGGCATCGCCCAGAGCCTGCTTGAGCGCGTTGAATGTACCGGGGTCGTTGTAATCTCCGCCCACATACTGGAGAAGGGAAAGCAGGTGGTCTAAAGCGTCCCGGTCATCGATCTTGCCGGTCTGCTTGATGCTGTCTGTCGCGTGTTTGCGCAGTTGGGCCAGGCTCCACTTCGGGGCGGCGACACCGATCACCGGAACATTAAGAACCCCGTGCTTGGTCATCGCATAGAGCGCCGGTATGATCATCTTGTGGGCGAGATCGCCGGTGACGCCGAAGAGCACCAGCGCGTCGGAGGGCTTCGCGCAGCTGTTGGTCTTGCCCATCTCAGCTTTCCTCCTTTTTTTCATCATGTCCGCCAAACTGCTTTCGCATGGCGGAGAGGAGTCGATTGGCGTAGTCCGCGTTTCCCCGAGACTCAAAACGACTGAATAGTGCCGCGCTGATCACCGGCGCCGGGACGCCTTCGTCGACCGCGGCCGCGATCGTCCACCGCCCCTCGCCCGAATCCGACACGCGGCCTTCATAATTTTTCAAGTCG
>JBDTWG010000557.1:0-2218 GCA_040006855.1 Nitrospira sp. | reverse complement strand
TCGACTATGCCTGCGCACCAGAATGAGCGGCACCGCACGGAGCGCCTCGGCTGGTTACGCGCGGCGGTGTTGGGCGCCAACGACGGGATTATTTCGACTGCCAGCCTGCTGGTCGGTATCGCCGCTGCGCACGGAACCCGCGACGGCATCGTCATAGCCGGCGCCGCCGGTCTGGTCGCAGGCGCGATGTCGATGGCGGCCGGTGAATATGTCTCGCTTCGTTCGCAGGCTGACACGGAAGAGGCAGCGCTCGAATTGGAGCGGAAAGAACTTCAGGACGACGAGGCCGGCGAGCATAAGGAACTGACGGCCATCTATGTTCGCCGCGGCCTGGATCCGTCACTGGCCAAACAGGTGGCCCGGCAATTGATGGCTCATGACGCGTTGGGCGCGCATGCTCGCGACGAACTCGGCATCTCCGACACGCTCAGCGCCCGCCCGGTGCAGGCGGCGTTCGCGTCGGCTGGCGCCTTTTCCGTCGGAGCGGCCATGCCGCTGTTGACCGTGATCTGGGCCCCGATGACGACACTCATCCCGCTCGTCTCCGGACTCTCGCTGGTGTTTCTCGCGCTGCTTGGTGGATTGGCAGCCTACGCGGGCGGGGCCAACATGCTGTGGGGTGCGCTCCGCGTCACCTTCTGGGGAGCATTGGCCATGGCGGCGACGGCGGCTGTTGGAGCACTGTTCGGAACGACGGTCTGAAATGGAGTCCCACGCGACGCAGCTGATCGGGGCAAGGAAAAAGCGGCCGCGAACTGAGATGGAACCAGAAGGATTCGCTCCGACCGTACGCATCCCTGAACTCTTTTCACATCCTTGAAGATCTCAATCCGTCCCGCTCCTTGTTTGCCTCTCCTCCCTACAGCATCCATCCTGGCGCGGGAGCCTGGCGCGACCTCGTAATCAATAGACGTGGCAGCGGGAGCGGGGTGAAAAGAGGAGGCAGATCCCGACCATGCGAGGCCTGAGATGTATTGGCCTAGCGCTGAATACCGACTGACACATTAACAAGGCGAGGTGACCCATGACCAAAACGCGTACGACTTCTCATCTGCAACAAAAGGGACCCGCTTTCTATGCGAAGCTCGCCAAAGTAACCGAACATGCGGTCGGCCATCCCGGAGCCTTTGGGCTGGCCACCCTGTTCATTCTGGGATGGGGCGTGTTCGGCCCCATCTACTTCACCACGACGTGGCATGCAATCCTCCACACCATGACCGCATCGATCACTTTCCTCATGGTCTTCTTGATTCAGAACAGTGAGAGTCGCGGAAGCGCGGCCATACAACTCAAGCTCGATGAGTTGCTTCGAACCTCGACGGGCGCGCGCAATGCGCTGCTCAATATCGAAGATCTGACCCTGGACGATTTGGAGATTGTCCGGGAACACTATAAGAAGTTATCGACCAGTGCGCGAGCGCGCGAGAAGCGGGGTCTGACGGATACGGGAATTCCAGATGTCTCGATGTGAGTCAGTGATGGGATTGTGTAGTGAGTCATCGCAATGTTAGATACGCATCCCCTCTTGCAAACCCGGTGATCCATGATGCGCCCGCCGCCTCACTTGGTGTTCACTCCAGGTCGTGACTGCATGCCGATCATTGCACTCAGAGTTCTTACCATTTGACCTCTTCGATGGCCTGCGCGAGAGCCCCCACAAACACCTCCGGATTAAAGAGGCAACACCTCACTTCTGTGAAATGCCGGGACCAGGTGGGTGGCGACTGTTCACTGCCGCATCAGCCTACAGTCAGCGATCTCTGCTAAGGCTTGCGCCTCAGGCACTTCTATAAGCTTCGCACGACTTCTCCCTCTAATAGGTCGGTCATTGGACACCTTGAGGAAGTATGAATGTCTCGCCTCAATCTGGATCGGCACCACATTGATTCGCAATCGTGACAGGCGCAACTGGAAACTACGGACGGGCGGGGCCGTGATGAGCGGATAGTACCCAGGGCCTTCAAGGTGCGTGACGAGTTCCTCATTTGAGAAGATCCTTACGTTCATAGGATCCTCCTGCCTCGTGACGTAGAGATAGACCACCGCTTGATCAGGCCCTAGCCCCTCCACTCGGTGGAACAAAGGTCCGGTGTTCATCTTCTCGGTCGCACAACCAGATAGGACGAGAAAGAAGACAACGAGACTGAGGACCCTACACACCATCTCCAGAGATATAGTCAGAAGTTGTGGAACGGGGTGAGTTAGGTGGCGTACCTTT
>JBDTWG010000556.1:0-2232 GCA_040006855.1 Nitrospira sp. | reverse complement strand
CGAAATTGTTGGCGTCGTGAAACGTTTGAAAAGGCCGCTTTCCTTATCGATGGTGAGGCGTATTTTCAAGCGTTCAGGGCCGTGGCGCTCCAGGCGAAACAGTCCATCTTCATCATCGGCTGGGACATTGATACCCAAATCGAGTTGGTGAAGGGAGAGGACCAGGGCTCCGACTTTCCTAGGCGACTGGGCGAATTTCTGGTCGCGTTGTTACGGCGCAAACGAAAGCTTCGAGCGTATGTGCTCAATTGGGATTTTGCGATGATTTACGCTTGGGAGCGACAATGGATGCCGACGGCCGAGCCTGGATGGAGTGGACATCGTCGGTTCTCATACGAAGTCGATGGCCGGCATCCCTTGGGAGCCTCGCACCACCAAAAGGTGGTGGTCATCGACGACACGATCGCGTTCGTAGGCGGGCTGGATTTGTCGAAGTCTCGATGGGACACGCCGGCCCATGTGTTTCAGGATCCCCGAAGAATCAATCCTGATGGGACGCCGTACGCTCCCTTTCACGACGTGCAGATGATGGTGTCGGGCGAGGCGGCGGTTGCCCTGGGGGACTTGGCCCGAGGTCGGTGGCTGAATGCGACTGGTCGGCGGCTCCATCGTTCGGAGCGTCGCGCGGTGAAGGAGCTCTGGCCCCTTTCATTGCAGTCCGATATCGCCGACTGGGAGGTCGGAATTCTTCGTACGCAACCCGCCTATGACGCGCAACCGGAGGCTCACGAGATCCAACACGCCTATTTGGACGCCATTAAAAGCGCTCGCCACTCCATTTATATCGAGTCGCAATATTTCACCGCCCATGTCATCGGTCGGGCGCTGGCGGCTCGGCTGTCAGAACAGAACGGACCGGAAGTGGTGCTCGTGCTTCGTCACGACTGTGACGGGTGGCTAGAACGTCAGACGATGGATGCCCTCCGAGCCCGGGTGCTGAATGAGCTGGAGATGGCCGATCACTATCACCGACTGCGTGTCTATGCCCCGATGGTTCCTGGCACCGACGCCAGAGACTATGTCGTGGTGCATAGCAAACTGCTCATTGTGGATGAGGAATTCTTGTGCCTTGGCTCGGCCAACGTGTCGAATCGCTCCATGGGATTCGATACCGAATGTAACCTTGCGATCGCGTCCGACGGACGGCCGGAGGTCCGGGCGGCGATCGCCGGCCTTCGCAATCGATTGCTCAGTGAACACTTGGGAGTCGCGGAGAGCCTCGTGAAGGAACACATCGCCTCTTGCGGTTCACTGGTCGGTACGATTGAGGCGCTTCGCAATGGAGGGCGAAGTCTGGAGGATGAGTGCTTCGGTACCAGTCCAGAGGGGGCCGCTCTGATTCCAGAGAATCTGCTGGTTGACCCGGAACGGCCAATAGCCGCCGATCAGTTTCTGGACAGTGTTATGCATCGTCGAGAACAGGGGCGGCTGGGACGTCGCTCGCTGGCTGTGGCCTCGGTATTGGCGGCCACATTGGTATTAGCTGCCGCCTGGCGCTGGACCCCATTGGGCGACTTGGTGACAGTCGAGGGTATGCTCGAATCCGTGCAGTCGCTGGGCCGAGGACCGCTGGGATGGCTCACGCTGTTGAGTGGTTATATCCTGGGAGGGTTGCTCGTCTTTCCTGTCACGCTGCTGATCGTCGTGACCCTCGTGGCATTCGGGCCCCTGGTGGGTCCTCCGACCGCTCTCATGGGCTCATTGCTCAGCGCCATGGCCATTTTTGGCCTCGGCCGCCTGTTGGGGAGATACCGGGTCCAACGGCTCGCGGGACGTCGTATGTCTCACCTCGCTCAACGCATTGCCGAACGTGGAATGTGGGCGGTTCTGCTGGTGAGGCTGCTGCCGGTCGCTCCCTTTTCGACGGTGAATCTGGTGGCCGGCGCTACGCCTATCACTCTACGGGACTATGTCCTCGGCACTGCGATCGGGATGACGCCCGGAATCGTGGTCATGGCGATGTTCATCGATCGTCTTGAAGCAGTGGTACGAAGACCGACTCCTCTCGCCTTTGGGGTGCTGGGATGTCTGATTGCCGGTGCGTGGGCCTGTGCCTGGTACCTGTCCCAGCGATTACAGCAAGGGCGGCATGCTGCGGTTCCCGCCCATGCACCCACCTCGACCGTCACCGCATGCCCATGAGGAAGGATTGACGTTGATGCACATGCGGGTTGCGTCCTATAACATCCATCGCGGGTTTGGGCGAGATGGGCGGTACGAGCCGCAGCGCAT
>JBDTWG010000555.1:0-2238 GCA_040006855.1 Nitrospira sp. | reverse complement strand
GAGAATTTCACGGCAGCAGATTCGCGGATCCGCGATGCTGACATTGCTCAAGAAACCTCCTTGTTCACGAGGAACCAGATCCTCACGCAGTCCGGCATTGCCATTTTGGCTCAAGCCAATGCACTGCCCCAGCAAGCCTTAGCGTTGCTGCGAGGATAAGGCATCAACCGTCGGATAGCCCTCCCTTCCTGGGAGGGTTATCCGACGGAGTGCCCTTAATGATTCCCAAGCACCTCACTTCCATTGCTATAGGTCACCGTCAAAAAATAGTATAAATTCGGCTCTCGATGTTTAATGAGAAGCCAGGCGTGGCGCGGTTCTCGCCCGCGGAGTTGGTTTGGACACGAAGGGAAAGACACACATGAAACGGATACCTCAACCCCCTCTGAAGGCTCAGTTAGAATATGTGCCACAGGAGGCCTTAAGGCCGTGGCTAACGGGGTTGCGTTGACGTGCCCGCGCAACACGTGAAAGCCTCAACGTTAGTACAGAAACATCAGGGTGCATTCTGTTTTGGATGTTGGCAGAAAGCCGCCGACGCATCGGGCGAGGCGCGGTGGACGATCTGGACGGCCACCATGTATTACTGTCCCACGTGTGCCCAGCAGGAAGGCATCGGTCCGGAGAATTATTGAACCCTTGCCTTAACCCTCACAAGCCCAATAAGGCTCGCGCAATCTTCCTCGTGCTGACAGCGCTGCAATTCCCTCAAATCCCCTCTAAGCCATCCTGTTTACCTTACTGGACCATCCGAACGGAACAACTTTCTTCGTGACGATGCCGGAGAAGCACACTATAGTCTTTATAGTCTTTCCCGCGGAAGATACTACTCACACTTAAGCTAGTGATATATTCAAAGATTCCAAAGACATGAGGACGATGGGTCCATGCTCGACCTCTGCTTGAGCAAGCTGACCTCCCAGGGATTTTGGTACTGAAAGCGACCGCCGGCGCCTCTACGCGGAGCATCCCGCTATGATTGACTTGATCTTAAGCGATGTCATGCTCTATCCCCTGATGGGTCCAATTCGACAGGGGGAAGAATGCTCGACCCAGAGTGCAGGGCGATAAGTGGCGTCCGATTCTTACGCACGAAGCGGCCTTGACCCGCCTCATGCTGATCTCCGCGAGCTCGCCGTGGAAACCGAGCGGACGCGGGATGGCTAGCTCCCTTTGACAGTATCCCTTCAAGCGGAAATCTCTTACATGTGATGTGTTGCCGGAAAAGACGCGCTCTTTGGTCAGTGGGCAGCTGACGATTACATGATACCTGCCTAGCTATCACCGCTTCTGCAGGCTGTCAGTCGTGTAGAGTTTCACTCGGGAAGGAAGGTGAGTCGAGGGACCAGGCAGGGATTTCTTTCATCGCCTCAAAGTCCCTAGCGAGCGTCTCATCACAGAGTGTAAAAGCCAGCTCATCGGGATGAGTCTTGAAGCCGGCCGTGAGTCCGATAGTTTCTGGCCAGATCAACATGGTACGAGACTCCTGACGGCTCATTTTGGCGAGATGGTCCGATAAGAATGTCGTGTCCCAGAAGAAGATCCGAATCAGTTTGCTAAAGTCGATGCGTTTAATGCCATATTTTTTTGCTAACCATCCGACCGGCTGCTCATTGAACCCCTGAGCAAATGTCTCCAGGCACTCGTACAACAGTAACCAGTGATATTTCGTGAGCTGATACAGGCGGTCATCGTGATAGACCTTCTGGATGGCGAGCAGTTGTTCTTTCGCCTGCGACGCAGTGAAAAATCTGGCCCCTCGCGGCATGGAGGCACACAACCAATCTTCTTGATCGCGTGGGTTGTCAAAGTTCAGATAGTTTTCGACGATCTCGCTGATCGCACAATCAATGAGTTCTGAGAAAATACTGTCGGGTTTCCTCACAAATCGAATCATGAACCTCTCCAAGGATTAGACCAATAATGCTTCAAGCTTATCGGGCGCTGGAGTCTTTCGCAGTGGTACTAGGCGCAGCAGTCTCGCATCTTCCTCCCACACTCCGGGTTTAGAATTCGGCTGGGTTCAAGCGTAGGCTAACCTGCCCTTGAGGTCCACTAGGGTTGGCACTAGGTGTTGGGGTCGCCTGAAATCTGTCTCATCCAACTAGAATGTGGGTTAACAAGAAGAGAAGTTCATCAGGATCATGACAGCCTATCAGGTGACTTTGTTGATAGGGGTCCGAACTGGCCTGCTGCCGGTTTCAAAGACACCGAGTTAGGTGTATGGATGAAACTGGA
>JBDTWG010000554.1:0-2245 GCA_040006855.1 Nitrospira sp. | reverse complement strand
GAGAAAAGCATGACCAGCGCCAGCATTGTTATTCCGAGATGGTTTCGGAAAGAGCGAATGATCATGCGCGTGTATCCTTCATGGGCTGAATCCGGAATTCCCCTGGGGCTACCTGTACCTCTCCGAAGTGAATAGTGGTCTTTCGATCGAGCGCGAACGCGTAAGGCATCCGTATCTCACCATGCCGGCTTATAGGCCTCCTACCCAGCATGGCGTCCTATCACCCTTCGCAAGGTGCAGTAATCATGAGTTGAAGGACGTGCTTCCAATTCAGGGTTAAGTCCTAGCGACAAGGAACAGCGTGTCATTCGCTTGATGTCCCGTAGAGAACGGCTGGTGCCCGCAGGATGTTCATCGGCTTAGTAAGACCATCGGTACTTGCGCAGACCTGTGAGGCCTTGCGCCCTCAGTCGCCGGCAGATTAGTTATACGGGTGGTCAAAATGCAGGGCTCAGTTCCAGGAACGAGGCTGCCCTGAGGCGAAAGCACTAAGGTCTGACGAGCCCCTCGGCGATGGCGTGCTTCGTCAGGGCAGCGGTAGAATGGAGATTCAACTGATCCATAACCTTGAATTTATGAAACTCGACGGTCTTCACCGCGATGTTGAGCAGGTTAGCGACCTCTTTGGTCCCCCGCCCTTCTGCAATGAGCTGCAACACTTCTCGCTGGCGCGGGGTGAGGGACGCCACGGTCGCTCCACCTGCCTCTTGTTTTGATCCATTCGCGCCGTTCGCCACCACGTCTCTGGTGACAAGGCAAGTCAAGTAACATTGTCCCTTCAACACGGCTTGAATGGCTTGACTCAACTCCGAAGGCGGTGAACGTTTCAAGACATAGGCCGACGCGCCGGCCTTGAACGCCTCCGCTACATTGGCGGAACTGGCCTGACCGGTCAGGAAGATGATCTTGCTTTCTGGGATCGCCTTGGTGAGGTGCCGAGCTGCATCGACACCATTGAGCAATGGGAGGGTGATTTCCATGATGATAAGGTCAGGCCGCAGCTTCTCCGCCTCCACAAGGAGCGTCCGGCCGTTCTCGACAATCCCGACGACTTCACATGCCGGCTCGAGCAACTTGCCGATCCCGGCGGCGACGATTCCCTGGTCATCCGCGATGACGACTCGAGGTTTCTTCTCTTGACGATAAGATCCCAACAATGAAGTTCCTTCTGATGCAACGAGCGGTGAGACGGTCCAGGCTCTAGGCCCCAGCTTACAGCAGATCAGACCTGGCCGATGTCGCCATCCTTACTACGTAGCATGAGTTTCGTTGACGGACATCCACTCGTAGGCGCCACCTACACCTGGCTGGATTCGGCTCGAAGCACCGCTCGCACCAACTTCTAACGCAATCTCGGTGCCAGCCATCGCGCTCCAGGCCGGACAAGAGTAGTGACGCCTCTAGACTCAGCTCGATACGGTGGAAGAGGTGAAAGAGGTGGGAACCAGGTGCTCGCTGTTGGGGAAGGCCGCCTCACACTGGAATACACCTATTGGGGCACTATGCGTCAGATCATACGTAATACTGACAACGATCTGTTTCCGATCGAGTGTCTTGATATGGCTTCCGAACGAGGGCCGACTCTTCAGCGAATACCGACCATCTACCTAGGGCCGATTGGCCCTAGATAAATCGGCTTTGCGCATCACTCTGATCAGGCCAAAGTTCAGCAAGGCGAGAGCGGCAAAGGCGGGCATGCCGCTGGACGCCTCCCTTACATTGCTCAGGGCGCTGAACGGCGTAGCGACTTTTCCAAGGCAGCCGTGATCGCCGCCTTCTTATTCAAGCGCTCCGCCGCTGCAACCGTTCGCACCAAAGCCTCCAATGACGGTGGCCGCCCTGAAGTGCCGGCTGCCCGCTGCGATTCCTCCATGGCCTGAGTGATCGTTTCTTTCTTCCGCCCGCGTTTGGCTGCCTCCACGGCGCGAACCAATGCAGCGGAAATCCGTCCTATGGTCCCGGTGGCTCCTCTCTGCTGCGATGTATCCATCGCAGCAGTAATGATCTCTTTCTTCCGCTCGCGTTTCGCCGTCGAGGCCTTGCGGGCCAGGGCGCTGGAGGAAGTGTCCTTCTTCTTGGTGCGGGTGACCTTAGGCATTTCCTTCCGTGACTTCATAATGTCCTCCCTTATGGCCGCACATATTTCTTGCCTTGCATTCCAGTGACGTCACACGCATTCCCACTATTAATCCGCGCATTCCTTCAATAACAGCGGTCGCCTTCGCACACCCCAACGGCCTGCCGC
>JBDTWG010000553.1:0-2262 GCA_040006855.1 Nitrospira sp. | reverse complement strand
CACGTCAGAGTGAGGATTTCCTCCAGCTGCATCCCCGTGTGATAGCCGGTCAACAGCGCCGGCTTGAACCATTCAGGAGCAGCGTCATAGAGCCGCGTCCATTCGTCCGGCTCTAGCACTCGGTCCCGTGCGTTCTTTGGTGATGGATGAACGAGATCAATCAGGCCTGGTGAGAAAAAGACTCAGAGGGTCAGGAAACGTCTACGGGCTTGCGCAGAAGTTGCACGAGCGCCTGAATGGTGAGTGGTGCATTTCCTTCGGCCTGTCCGGAATCCAAGGATTACCCGTCGCTGCCTGATGTCCATGCGAATTAGACAATGCCTCGGCCTACAGTAGGTCATGAGGAGAATGAAGACAGCGCGTCGATTTCAATTCAATCGGAAGAGAAATGTCCTAAACGAGTGCAGGGAATGTGACCTCAAATGCTGCGGTTTACCGTGAGAGAGGAACGGTATTTCGGCGCGACGATGCTGGGCCTCTCACCTAGAGAGAGTACGGCGACTTTGTAGGTCATGAACGCCCTCTGCCTACCCACTCACGCCACACGGTTGGCCTTGCCCTCGTCACCGAGTTTGGGGGCCCACCTGCCCAGAACGCGGGCGAATTGTTCGACGCTGACCGGCTTCGTCACATAATCATCCATGCCGACATGGGCACATCGCTCACCGTCTCCCTGCATCGCATTGGCCGTGAGCGCGATAATGGGGATGCGTGTTTTCACGGCGCCTGTTTTTTCAAGGTCTCGAATGCGTCGGGTCGCTTCAAATCCATCCAGCTCCGGCATTTGACAGTCCATTAGTACCAAATCGTACGGGAGCCGAAGGACCGCGTCGATCGCTTCCCACCCATTGGCCGCGACATCGGATTTGAAACCCATATTGTGTAAGAGACGCACGGCGACCATCTGGTTGACGACGTTGTCCTCAACCACCAATACCCGGCCACGGCTGCGTGCATTTGTTTCTGCGACCCTATACCGGGTCACAGGGAGCGGAGATAGAACGTCGACGCCGGTAGTTGACGCGGGACTCATGACGAGCTTGAGGCAAGTATAGAGGTGTGTCTGGCGGACCGGTTTCGTTAGATACCCAGCGATGCCTGCCGCCTGGGCGGCCTTCGCATCTCCCCGCTTCGCCATGGCGGTGAGCAGGACGATCTTCACAGAGGCGATGCGATGATCGGCGTGGATCGCTGTGGCGAGTGCCAGACCGTCCATTTCCGGCATCTGACTATCGATAAGAATCACGTCGAACGACTCGGCGCGTTGAGCCGCGTCACGCAACAGAGAGAGCGCTTCAGAGGGACTTTCCGTCTCGGCGCAGGCCATTCCCCACGCAAGCGCATAGGAACGAAGCAGCGTCCGGTTGATGGCCGTATCATCCACAATACACACGCGAAGACCCTCAAGGTCGGCTATGTCCGTCAAAGATGGACTGGGGCGGACTGGTTGTCCTAACCGTACCGTAAACCAAAAGCGGCTCCCGCGGCCCACCGTAGATTCCAGTCCGATTTCTCCATTCATGAGAGTCGTTAAGCGTTTGCTTATCGCCAACCCTAATCCTGTGCCTCCATACTTTCTCGTGGTGGACCCGTCGGCTTGGCTGAACGATTGAAACAATTTATCCATGTGGTCTGGTCTGATGCCAATTCCCGTATCCACGACATCGAAACGAATTATGGCGTCAGTTTCCACAGCTCCTTGGAGGGTGACGTGGACGCTCACTTCTCCGCGCTCGGTAAACTTGATGGCGTTACTGAGAAGATTGCTCAAAATCTGGCGGATCCGCCCTGGATCGCCATGGACGGTCGAGGGAATCGTGGCATCCATCAGTCCTACGAGCTCAAGGTCTTTCTCCTGTGCCGACTCCGCCATGAGTTCAAGCGTCTCTTCGATCATGGTCCGCAAATCAAAATCGATGCGCTCAATGGTTAGTTTCCCTGCTTCAATCTTTGAAAAATCCAGGATGTCATTCACAATGGTCAGCAACGTCTCACCGGAGCTGCGTATCGTCTCGGCGATTTCCCGCTGATCCGAGGTTAACTCGGTGTCGAGCAACAGCCCTGTCATGCCGATTACGCCATTCATAGGGGTGCGAATCTCGTGACTCATGGTGGCCAAAAAGTCGGCTTTAGCCTGCGCGCTCCGCTCAGCCGCTTGTTGGGCTAGCACCGCCGTCCGTTCGGCCTCCAACCGCTCTAGTAATTGGCCAATCTGTAGGCCAATTAAATGCAGTGCCACCAGCAGCGCCTCGTCACGCTCCT
>JBDTWG010000552.1:0-2272 GCA_040006855.1 Nitrospira sp. | reverse complement strand
GACTTAGTGATGCCGACGCGAAAGCCGTGGCTCTCTATCTGAAAACGCTTCGCGCCCCGAAGCCGGATAAGCCCCTGGGAAAAGTAGGCGACTGATCGACGAGCAGGAAGCGGACCGATTCTGTCGACACGTTAAAATAACGTTCCTGTAGGATGCTCAGGAGGACGTTCACTTAGCCTGTCGTTCGTGAAGCCTGTTCGTCTCCCGGTAGAGAACTGGCTGCGATATCCTCGTCAGACACGCTTCGCCGGTGTTGAGAGCGAGGCTGATGGAAGGCTTCAGTATCCTTGCTAGCGCGTGCTGTCGAATGTGCCCAGCCAGATTCCGAGTAGGATCACGACCCCCGCATAGACGTGTTGTTGAAACAGAATGAAGGCCGCATGGGGTGTCACCGAGGCTTTCAATCGCTGTACCTGCCACCAGAAGAGACCTGCCAGCAAGGCCAACACCAGGTAATATCCCGTCTGCAAGTCTGACCATTGTCCGGCCGCTACCAGGCAGGCCAGCATCCCTGAGAGAAAGAGGCCGACAGCGGCCGGTACCGCCTCACCGAAGAAGATCGCGGATGATTTCACGCCGATACGGCGGTCGTCCTCGCGGTCCTGTAGCGCATAGATTGTATCGTAGGCGATGGCCCAGCAGACGGTGGCGCCAAAGAGCCACCAAGCCGGCGGGTCGAGGGTGCCGCGCGAAGCGGCCCATGCCATGATGACACCCCATCCGAACGCGATCCCCAGCACCGCCTGCGGGACCTGGATCCATCGCTTACTATAAGGATAGATGGCCGCGAGGAACAGCGCGATGGGACTCAGCAGCATCGTAAACGGGTTCAGCGTCACCACCAGGAGCAGAGCGATCATCGCGAGGATCAGCGCGACGAGCCGCGCTTGCCGTGGCACCAATCGGCCGGCAGGGAGCGGTCGGTGACTGGTTCGGGTAACATGTTTGTCAAAATTACGATCGGCCAAATCGTTGATGACCACGCCAAGACTGCGCATGACAAATGCGCCAAGGGCAAACACTCCCATCAATGCGACCGGTGGGCGGCCGTGATTCGCTAAGACCAGGGACCAGAGGCTGGGCAACATCAGCAGCCATGTGCCGGATTGGTTGCGGAGGCGGATGAGATCAGCGACGGCGCTCCACGACCAGGGCGGCGCTGATCGCTCGACTGGATCGTTCGCGAGGATCACGGAGTGGACCATAGCGGAGCACGGCGGACCTGTCAACGCGGGTAATGTGGCGGTTGTTATGACGTCACAAAATTGGGTATAACGAATCTATTGTGCGGCAACACCTGTGCGGCTGGATAGGGTCTGAAGTGCGGTGGATATCGAGGCGTCCACTCGCGACGTTATTGTCGGTACTGCTGTTCTCGGCGGGCTGTCAATTCTTTGCCGAGCGTAGCGGGATTCCCACCGACTACAATCTACCCCTCACTGTTCAGCTGCGGATGGATCCCACCATCGCCGCGGCGGCTATCGAGTATCGTGACGCCTGCGGTCAATCGGCCACTGCACCCATTCATGAGGCATTGCAGCAACAACTCAAAAAACGTCTGGCGCAGGTGTTCGAGCGGGTTCAGGGAGAGGCCGGGGACCAGGTGGGCTCACCGGATGGGGTCGTGGATGTTGCACTAGGGTTTCGCGAGGTGAATCTGTTTGTCCCTCGCAAGACCAATAAGTCATATCCGGCGACGGTGACGCTAGGCGTCGATTTTTCCTATACCGATCAGCAAGGCACCGTGCTCCACAGCAAGAAGCTGCAGAGTTCGGCCACGGGAGAGGTCGAGGCTCGAGCGGACACCTGCCACATCAGTAACCTCGAGGCGGTGGCGCAGGCGGCGATCACGAACGTGGTTCAGGGCGTGGCCCAACAACTTGGAACTGCCACAAAAATTCGTGAACAGGCCCAGTTCAGAAAAACCAGTCGGGGAGCCGTTCCGCCGTTGGCGAGCCAGTCTGCAGTGTCGGGTGAGGGTGCGTCGCCGGTAAAGCCGCTTTCCCCCGCACCGGTTTCTCCTGCAGTGGCGGCGCAATCGGGCGCAGGGCAGTTCCCACTCGCCTCGTCCGCACCACCGCCTGTTGACACGGCATCGACGCCGACGAAACTCTCGTTTCGCACCATTATCCGTGACGAGAATCAGAACCACGTGCTGGAGCAGCAGGAAGCCTTCAGCGTGGAATTCGAAGTCAAGAACGAGGGGGCGGCGGTCGCGCAAGCGGTGGAAATCGACCTGAGCGGCCATGTCGCCATCGTGGGAGGACTCAAG
>JBDTWG010000551.1:0-2279 GCA_040006855.1 Nitrospira sp. | reverse complement strand
CTTGCGAGAACCGGATTTTGAGTCCGGCGCGTCTGCCAGTTCCGCCATCCGGGCACATGAGCCATCGTCACATGATCCCATTACAGAGCCCCTCATCGTGAATAATGAGGGGGAAGCTTTTTTAACATGAAGCGGGAAAAGCGTCAATCAGCAGGTGCACTCTTTTTTTCTTCAAATATCAGATGCTAGAATGGCTCCCGATATATGTGAGAGACCGACACGGAATTTATGGAGGCAACCATGGCGGATGTGCAATGTGTCACCTGCGGCCAAGCAGGTGAAGCAATTACCGATGTGTTATTTCTCGGAAAGCTCGAAGCTGAGATCAAAGCCAAAGTTTGTAAGCCCTGCTGGCTAAAGTGGGAAGGGATGCGCGTGATGGTCATTAATGAGTACCAGGTCAACTTGGGGGATGAGAGTGGACGCGAGCTCGTAAAAAAACAAATGAAGGCCTTTCTCAAGCTGGGCGAGCAAACCGATACGTCCAAATTGGAGCAGAACTTTCGACCAGCCGGCTCTTAGACGGGATGAATTCTTGCGGTGACCGCGGTGGCGAGACCAGCCATGCCATGCACGACCGACGCAGGAAAGTCGTCCGACCTTTTTCTGGTACATTTTGCGACTTCCCTTCGCAATTCCGAGATCGAATTCGTTGACACTCTGATTTCGGAAGTGCTAAAGTGCCCTATTGTCGACGTTTTCGGCTGAGAGTCTGGAAGGATAATCCCGCCGTGATTACACAAATGCGGGTTAAGGGTCTGATCTTTGACCCCTATAACAACGCCTACATTGTGGTGTTGCGGGATGAAGAGAACTCAGACATGCTCCCAATCTGGGTGGGCAAATCAGAAGCCAGTGCAATCGGTCTGGCACTAGAGAGTGTCACCGCTCCGCGTCCCATGACGCACGATTTGATGAAATCGTTTCTGGAAACATTCGATGCGAAAATCATCAGCGTGGTCATTACGGACTTGAATGAAAACACCTATTTCGCCACGATTCACCTGATGTATGAAGATTCAGAGTACACTGTCGATTCTCGCCCGAGCGATGCAATTGCCCTGGCGTTGCGCACCAGCGCGCCGATCTTTGCGAGCGAGAAAGTCATTAAGAAGCAGTCTTCCGAAGAACTCGAACAGTGGCTGGAAAATTTAAAGCCTGAAGACTTCGGCAAACTGGATACCTAGCCATGGAACCAGTTACCCAGAACCAGTCTCCCGAACTCGTGGCATTGACCGTAAAGCAAATACTGGAAGACGGCAATACCGATACCCGTATCGTTGTGCTGAAGAGTGACGATGCGAGTGTGACGCTCCCCATCTGGGTCGGATCTGCCGAGGGAAATGCGATTCGTCTCGCCATGGAACGTGTGGTGACTCCCCGCCCAATGAGCCATGACCTCATTCGGAGTTTCGCTGATCACCTGGGCGTTCGCATTGAGAGAGTCGTGATTACGGATGTGAAGAGCAGCACTTATTATGCGAGTGTGGCGTTCGCATCAAAGGGAGTGCACCGGACACTTGACGCGAGACCGAGTGATGCCATTGCCCTCGCACTTCGCGCAGATTGCCCGATCTATGCCACACAAGACGTACTCAATCGGCGAACCGCAGTTCACTTGGATGCGTGGATCAACAAACTCGACGCAAAAAATATCGAACCCCAACAAGCCTGAGGCCTGACGCCTCACAGTAGAAGCCTATCGTGCAGGAGTAGATGGAGACCATGACAAAAACGTATCTCGAAAAGCCAGCTGATGTGAAACGCAAGTGGTTCTTGGTGGATGCCGACGGAAAAACGCTCGGCCGCTTGGCGGCGAAAGTCGCCACGTTGCTGCGCGGCAAGCACAAACCCACCTTCACGCCCCATGTTGATACCGGGGATCATGTCGTGATCGTGAATGCAGAGAAGATTCGTCTGACCGGAAATAAGATGGAATCCAAAACCTATTCCTATCACACCGGATATCCAGGCGGACTGAAAACACTGACCGCAGAACACATCCACCGAAAACAACCGACCGAGCTCTTGACGAGGGCAATTGAGGGCATGTTGCCCAAGACTCCCCTCGGAAATCATATGGCAAAGAAATTGCGTGTCTATGCGGGACCGACTCATCCACATCACGCACAGCAGCTGGAATCACTCTCACTCTGACCATTATTGTTTGAATTCGATCTGTGAAGGAGACCGCCTGATATGGCAGCATTGACGCAGTATGCAACTGGGAAAAGAAAGAGCGCCATCGCTCGCGCCTGGGTGACCGCCGCCGCAGGCGA
>JBDTWG010000550.1:0-2293 GCA_040006855.1 Nitrospira sp. | reverse complement strand
GATGGGTGAGCGACACCCTGACGCCAATGCTGGCGGTCATTTGTGCCACCCCTGGAGGGGAAGAATGGCTACAGCACGAAATTGTCAGGGGCATCTCCCGGTGGAAAGACCGACACCGGAACTTGCTCAAGCAACCACCCACTCAGTTTCACCCATCGTCTGCCGGCGGGAACGCGGGCAGCCCATGTTAGGGGGACTGGGGGTGTCGCGAGACTCCCCCGGTGTATCTGCACTATGCTTACCATCAAAGAGCTGTCGGCTTGGCTCAACATCAAGCCGTCCACACTCTATCTCTGGGCCTCCCAAGGCAAGATTCCTTGCTGTCGCATTCCATGGCCTCATCCGATTCGAATTTGACACCATTCAGAGCTGGCTGAACACCTTTGGGACGGCTCCCGGCAGGCCTCCGTCCCTCCCCATTCGCCACGATAGCCGCGACTTAGACCAGCTCATTGAAGCCGCAAAACGCGAGGTCTATACTGCCTGCCACGGGGAAACCACAACACCGAGCCCACGCGAGAAGGAGGAACAGCATGGGGCTCGTTAAACGAGGCAGTATATGGTGGATGTCATTTAGCTATCAGGGCCAGCAGATCAGACGGTCAACAGAGACCTCCGATAGACGACTAGCGGACGCGATTCTGGGAAAACTCCGGGTTCAGATTGTCGAAGGCAAGTACTTCGATAAGCCGAAAGAAAACCCGAAAATGTTCTCCGATCTGATGGATCGCTATCTGCAGGAGCATGCCAGCCGGCGAGCGAACTATCGACGGTATGTGGACATGGTGAGAAATCTACGGACCTTCTTCGGTAATCCCACACTCGTCCAGGTCACGCCAAAGAGTATTGTGGCCTATAAGAACAAGCGCTATGCCGATGGGGTGAAGCCAGCCACTATTAACCGGGAACTCGCGCTGTTAAAAAAAGCCTTCAACTTAGCCTGTCGTGAGTGGGAATGGTCTACAGACAATCCGGTGTGCCGAGTCTCCATGGAGAAGGAACAAAATACGCGGGACCGTTGGCTGACGGATGAGGAAGAAGCACGGCTGTTTGCTGCGGCAGTGCCGTGGGTTCGGGATCTCGTCATCTTTGCGATTCACACTGGCATGAGAAGAGGCGAAATTCTAGCATTGACGTGGGCCGGGGTGAATTTCACCCGTCGAACTGTCACGGTGTTCAAATCAAAAAATGGGGAGCGGCGGACGATCCCGGTCAATCAAACGGTGCTGGATCTGCTCCGGCAGAAACACGGACAAGCTGGAAGGCTACTTCTGGAACAGGACGTGGTCTTTGCCAGTGAAGCTACTACTCCAGTAAACGGCAGCAACCTTCGGCGGAGATTCAACAGCGCACTCAGGGTCGCACACATCGCAGACTTTCGCTTCCATGACCTACGCCACACCTTCGCGACGCGGTTAGTACAGGGTGGGGTGGACTTGTACAAGGTGCAACGGTTGCTGGGGCACAAGTCGCCGAGTATGACCCAGCGCTACGCCCATCACTATCCAGAAAGTCTGCGGGATGGAGTGGAGATATTAGATCGAGGAAGAACCGTTAGCACAAATTTAGCACAATCAGAGCCGGGACCAATTCGCGTTTCTACAACTTATTGAAAAATTGGTGCCCCCGACCTGAATTGAACAGGTGACCTTCGGTTTAGGAAACCGCTGCTCTATCCAACTGAGCTACGGGGGCAGGCTAAATTCACGACACCTTACACCAGTCTCGATACGGGCTCAAGCACCCTGGCAGTAGCCCGATCCCAATGACACTATTTTCTCCTAGTTCTTCACAGATACCGCTGAAAAGACTTTCTGTATGCGCTTGTGGAGTGAGCAACGACATGATGCTCTGTGCCGATCAGTGCGGCCCCTCTCTCAGCGGGCTAAGCCGAAGAGATCAAAAATATTCTCAACACCCCTATCCACTGTAAGTGTTATAAGGCGCTCGGTCTGCCCATTCTGCCCCCAAATGTCTGGAAGAGTGTCAAGGCGCAGCCCGATTGGACAAATGTCCACGATCACGCAAGGCGTTTGTCTACCCTTGCCCAGGGCCTTTCCTAGCTTGGATCTGGATGCTGAATAGGTAGCATACGGCAGCTGATTGAAGTTCATAGGGTATGCACTGTTTAGGCCGACGCGTTGGTTACCGGTGAGCTCCAGGAGGATTCCGATCATGTCCAGTGATGGGTCGGTTTTGAACCCAAACCGTGGCTGGCGCCTCATTAAAACAAGAGATTTTGGGCTTCTGTGGTGGGGCCAGACCACATCGCAGATCGGCGAAGGTTTAAATA
>JBDTWG010000549.1:0-2308 GCA_040006855.1 Nitrospira sp. | reverse complement strand
ACCTATGAGAGCCACACGAGCGACCTACATCTTCACGATTGCCGCGTTCCTGGTCGGCTTTGCCCTGGGAGGGTTCTCGTTCCATGTGGCCTCCGCGCAAGGCGTCTTCGGGATAAAAACGTCCGTGACACAGATCGGCAGCGCCTTGGTCGAGATGCAGAAGAACGTGGACGAGCTCCAAAAGAATATGGGCACGATCAAACAAGCCAAGGATCAGTTGTCGTCGCTGTCACCGGCTACTGGGGAGGCCATGAAAAAAAGAGGGTGAATCCTTGAAACAGATGATCCCAGGGTTTGGCCAATAGCGGGGCATTCCTGCCTGTCGTGATGGTTATGGAAGAGGTCCAGATGGAAGTGAGAGGAAACTTCTAGCCAGGTTGCGGGGCTTTTCACAAGGGAGGAGGCGCTTCTCGCCTGGTGTCCGCGCTTCGGAAGAGCGCCAACGGAGGTGAGCGATGGATCAGATTATCAACTTCGACAAAGTCACTTCGGTGCTCCTCCAGCATGGGGAGTGGTTTGAAGTCGACGCCGGGACGCTGACGTCGATCCCCGCCGCGAATTTTTTGTCGGGTCACTCCGGAGCCAATGCCTTTGCCTGGGTCAGTCACGGTGCCCGTCTGGCCTGCCCCTGCAGCGCGCTCGTGCTCGTCCGCTATTCAACGTGAAGCGGCCAGGCGCGGCCCTCGCTCAGGGGGTCGCGCGACGACTGCATCCGGCCTGCATCAGCCAACCAGCATGATGCCGTTCATCCTCTCGACCACATCACCTTCTTAGAAGCCTACAGGCACCGCCTCCCTCTAGATAGCTCTCGCACGCTCCCTTTTCTCCAGCGTCACGAAGTCCCGATGCAAATGCCACCAAGGATCGAGTACATTGGGCCGATCGAATATACCTGTCTGAAGTTGGAGGACGTATGGCGAGATCGAGACGACCCGAGTTGGAAAAAGATAATCCGATAGCTCCCCAGCCCTATGTGGGACCACGGAGAAGACAGACGCGCGCTCATAAGTCTGGCTCGACCCGCGCAGCTGCACAGAGCGAGATGAGTAAGACCTTGCAGACCTTGATGGAGGCGGCGGAACGATTTGTGAACGGCGCGCCGAAATCGAAGAAGCTGGAAGCGGAGCGGAACGCGCTGCTGGATGCGATTACGCAGGCGCAATGGCTGCTGTCGGTCGAGCCCCTTCCCGCGAAGCGACCGGGGCGGGCGGCGAAGAAGCGCTAACTGAGCAATTCTGACCAGACAGCCGCCTTTCGTCTTGGCATAGTGCCTCTCTGAACTCGCAAACCTATGCTGACAGGAGGTGTCGATGAAGACTCGCTCTGCTAAGCCACGTGCGGCGGACGCCGTGAAGGCTCCCCTACCCACGAAGGCTCATTCGTTACGACGAGGCAATCAGGCGCTGGCCGCTCCGCTCATCGTGCCTGCCGACTTGGATGAAGCCGTGAGCCGAGCTCGCGCGTCCATGCGCGAAAAATCGATGACACCCAAGGCGTTGCCACGGAAGTCCACGCGCCTGACGAACCTCCTATAGAAAGGCCCTCTACTCTATGCCGGCACTCAAACCCAAAGACGTGCAATTGCACCTCAAGTCCATTCCCAAGTGGTCGAAGCGCGGGCAAACCCTGGTTCGCACCTATGAGTTCAAGGAGTTCATGCAAGGTCTACAGTTCGTGACGCAAGTGGCGAAACGCGCGGAGAAGAGCCAGCACCACCCGGATATCGACATCCGGTTCAACAAGGTGACCTTGAAACTCACCACGCATGACGAAGGCGGCATTACGGACAAGGATTTCGCGATGGCCCGGCAAAGCGACGAGGCTTTCGCGAAAGTCTAGGACAACAGGCTCCTGCTGACTACAACAATCGAGCGCACCTCATTGCGGAGAGTTTCTGCTCGCCCAGCCTGGCCGGCGATGCCGATTGTCCAATCGACATCTTGAGCGAGGAATTCATGACCGGGCATGGACGCGGACAAGAAACCGGAATGACATTTGCGTCATTTCGCAGACACCTCGACAACCTCTTGTCATGTGAGCTATAAGACTTTCATGCTGGCCAAGCGACCGACAAAAAGCCCAAGGCCACGGGAACGGTACGTGACTGACCGTCAAGGCAAGCGGACCGGAGTGGTGCTCTCTCTGAAGCGCTATTCGCGTCTGATGGAAGATCTTCACGATCTCGCGGTGGTGGCCGAGCGGAGATCAGAGAAAGCCGTCAGGCCGGACGAGATGAGAAAACGGCTCGCTAAACGTGGCCTCATATAGCCTTCGTTTTAAGCCGTCAGTTGAGAAGGACCTTCAGTCG
>JBDTWG010000548.1:0-2315 GCA_040006855.1 Nitrospira sp. | reverse complement strand
GCCCCTTGCAACGACCACGATTGAAGCTGGTGATCAATGAGAAGCGACCATCCATCACCGAGTAGCACGTGCAGACGGAGATTCTCTGTTCAAGATGAATGACGATGAATGGTCATGGATGGAATTGGTACGAATGTCGTGACGAAGAGAGAAACGGTGATGGCCACTGTGAATGAAGTGTCACGGATCGAGGCCAATGTTGAAGCGGTCACAGACTTTTTGAAGAACGAGTTCGAGCTGTGCTCGATGGTACAGCAAGCCAACGGGCCGCTCACGCATACCTTCACCGTAGAAAATAGGAAGAAGCTGTTGAAGTTGACGATTGGATGGCCGATCTTGGCCGATAGCCGGTTAACCCGAGCAAGACTGGAGCACGCCTTAAAAGACCATGTGGCGGAGCAGATGCGGCTCCATGGCGTGGCCGGCTATCAGTGGACACCCACACATGAGGACATGACCTCGCCGGGTGGGATCTGAACTGTGATTGCCACGCATGCAGGAACGAATGAATTGAATGGTTTCTTCTGCTGTGAATAGGCCATGAGAGGAGAGCAGGCATGAATTCTACATCAATCCTCAACTCCGACGAACCGATTCGCGATGATGGTGACGCCGTCCGACAGAATTGGCGGTGGGTCCTAGCATCGGGTATCGCCTTCGTCTGTCTTGGTTCCCTGGCCTTTGGCTATTCGGTGCTCGTGACACTGGCATCGGTGTTCGTATTGGGGTGGCTCCTGTTCTTTGGGGGCATCTTCCAGGCTGTACACGCGTTCAAAGTCTCTCAGTGGAGCGGTTTCGTTCTGGAACTCCTACTCGCAATCCTCTACGTGGCCGTCGGCTTGGTGATGATCACGGACCCAGGGGCAGGGGCTTTGTCATTGACGCTCGTGATCGCGGGATTCTTTTTGATCGGGGGGGTGGTGAGGATTCTCGCCGGCATGATTCTGCATCCCCCGAGCCGAGCATGGTTGCTCTTGAGCGGCGGCGTCACCATTTGCTTGGGTATTCTGATTTGGGCGGAGTGGCCGGTCTCTGGCCTATGGGTGATCGGGGTGTTCGTCGCGATCGACATGATCTTCAGTGGTACTTGGCTCATCAGGCTCGCGTTGAAGGCCCGCCGCCTTCCGACCGTGGACACTCGCACACACCTGGCGGGTCCGCCGAGCACGACCTTCGAAGTACAGCCGAGTCAGCCATGAGCACGCATCTGAGGCACAGCGAGGACGCGTCAATGAGATGGAGCGAACGAGAGCGGGTGTCGGCTCGTGCAATCATTCATGAGAAAAAGGGTGGCGTCACGAAGAGATCTTGCTCCTGGCCTCGCCGTGTTCGAGCACCGCATCGCCGTCTGAACTGCACCATTCCGCGTACTGTCTTGACGCATCAAGCCACACAAACATCCGTAGAGCTACCCAGCATTCCCTCGAAAAGGAGCGCCGTATGATACGCATCTTGAAACCTCTCACTGCAACCATGCTGATCGCCCTCACGCCACTCTCCAGTGTAACATCTGCTCAAACGACGAAGACGCCTGTCGCATCCACGGCGCCAGCGACTCCCATTCCGGCGACGGCACCGGTGACGATCCAGTCGCCCACCGACTGGATCAGTTACGAAGACATGACCTTCACTCCGGTGGCTGACGAAATCAGCCGGCATCTGGCTGCGGCGCGCAAGGCCTTCGACGCCAAGGACAATCAGAAGGCTGCGGCGGAGATGCGAGCCGTGGCCGATGAGCTAAAGAAGCAGGCCGCTCGCGCCGCGAAGGCCGACAAGGCCCGCGCCCAGGCCGAGATGAAGCTTGCCCAGGACACCGCCACGCGAATGGATCTCACGGCCAAGAAGGTCACCGCAGCCGCAGCCGCCCTGGAGAGCGGCACGATCAAGACCGAGGCGGATCTGGACAAGGCCATCGACAAGGCGACCCGTGCGGACATGGAACGCCGGTGGCTGGTGACGGACGTGACCACTTGGTACCCGGTGTCCGAGGAACCGCAGCGCCACTTCGGCAGTGCGATTGAAGCCTACGCCAAGAAGGACTACCAGGCTGCAGCGACCGAGATTCGCAAGGCCACCAGCTACGTGCGTCTGGAAGCAGGTCGCGCCACCGGCGATGCCAAGCAAGCGCTCCAGAGCTCGGTGGCGGAACTCGACACCCTCGCCGCGTCCGTCGAGAAGGACGCCCTCAAGGACGCAACGGCATTGGAGAAGGCGTTTACGCATTCCAACTACGCGCTCGCCGTGGCCCATCGCGTCAAGGCGGCTGAATCGTGGGTCCGCCAGGAGCACGGTAAGGCCGGCGACGAACTCAAGGC
>JBDTWG010000547.1:0-2316 GCA_040006855.1 Nitrospira sp. | reverse complement strand
CCACCAAGGTGGCGACGTGCGTATTCTGGGAGCCCGTGATCAGATCCCCTTCCCAATGACCAGGGATTGCCCGATCGTCCACGTCCGCGGGACGGTCACGAATGGAGAGGCCATCCACAATCTGCCCGCGCGGTTGCCCCGTTGTGCTCGCGCTCTTGACACGACGCATCCTACGCCGGGACCGGAGATGTCCCAGTAATTCTCTCTTGAGCACGCCCCGGGCTTGAATAAACAGACTACGATAGATTGTTTCATGAGAGACCCGCATGGTGTCTTGCGCTGGGAATTCCAGTTTGAGCCATCCCGCGACTTGCGCCGGCGACCACTCCAACGCCAATTTGCTCGCGACGAGCTGCTGGAGCAGGGGGGATGTGGCGAGGCGACAGGGCTTGGGACGTCGTGCGCGCACCCAGGCCTGCGTGTCGGCCTCAGCGGCGCGATACGTGTGGGCTCCCCCATGGCGGTGGATTTCCCGGCTCACGGTCGAGGGCGCTCGACCAAGGGTGGCCGCGATCTGGCGGATCGAATGAGCCATCGCCATCCCACGCGAAATCTCTTCTCGCTCCGCCAATGTCAGCGCCCAGCGCGACCGCCGGCGAACGGGAGGAATAAATCCTCCGTTCGAGGCCACCACCCCATGAATCGATCCCGCGTGCTTGCCGAGCGCTCGCCCGATCTCACTCAACGACTGCCCCTGTTTCCATCGCTGCCAGAGGTCCGCTTTCTGGGCCGCAGACAAGCCCGGCCGTCCCATAGATGCCATCGCGATCACCCTCCCCCTCCACTGTACCCCAGAGGGTGTTGCATTGATCACCTGAACCTACCACCGCGTACTTTGCCAAGGCGCAGCTGCTCGGTACGCACTCATGACGACGCTGCGAGCCAACTATCCACTGACGGTTCTGTGCCACGTGCTCGAGGTGTCCCGAAGCGGCTACCACGCCTGGACGAGGCGCCGCCCCTCGAAGCGCAGTCAGGAGAACGCGCGGTTGGAAGTGGCGATCCAGGCGGCCCATGCGCGCACCCGTCAGACCTATGGACCCGAACGGCTCCAGGCTGAACTGAAGGACGACGGATGTACGGCCGGCGTGGGCCGCATTAAGCGCTTGCGCAAGAAGCTGGGCCTCCGCTGTCCCCAGCGGCGCCGGTTTACGACGACGACGGATTCCACGCACCTGCTGCCGGTGGCCGCCAATCTTCTCGGGCAGCAGTTTGCATCCCGCCGACCCAACGAGACCTGGGTGACCGATATTACCTATGTCCCGACCGGCGAGGGCTGGCTCTATCTGGCCGGGATCAAGGATCTCCACACCTGCGAAGTGGTCGGCCATGCGATGGGTCCTAGGATGACCACCGAGCTTGTACGCCGGGCGCCGGTGAAGGCCGTTGGCGCCAAGCGCCCGGGCCTGGGACTGCTCCATCACTCGAATCGCGGCTCCCAATATTGCGCCCAGGACTATCAGGCGCTGCTGCGGGCCTTCGGCATGCGCGCGTCCATGTCACGCCGGGGCAACTGCTACGATAATGCGCCGATGGAAAGTTTTTGGGGGACCCTCAAGAACGAATGAGTGCACCAGCGACGGTACGACACCTGTGAACAGGCTCGGCAAGATAGTACGGAGTACATCGAGATCTTTTACTATCGCCAGCGGCGGCATTCGCGGCTCGGGAATCGCTCGCCCGCAGCGTTTGCCCAACAGTGGGCTCGTCAGCAGTCTGAGGCTGCAATTCATGGCGTCCACTATTGACGACCGAGCTCACACCCACCCTTCCCCAACAGATGAGGCCGCCTCGCCTGGGCAGTTGGAGTTCCCAATTAGTGCTTCGGCACCAGACTGGCAGCATCTCAGGCCAAGGCCTAACTCATTCTTTCTAGCTCGCTGGAGAACAAAGATTAAATGATTGGTATGCAGACATAAACACGGCCATTTATGGACGGTCAGTCGATGCAATCCTACCCCTGCCGGTCTCCTTGCAGTGAGGTGAGGTCGGCAGGGAGAATCACAGAAATAGCCCCCCCGAGATCACCCTCTTTGAAGCCCTCCTTTTCGTAACCCGATATGTCTACCTCCCCCTTTGGTCTCCCATGACATGCAAGGCACGTCTTGGTATAGAAGAGCGGCAGTAATACACGGACACTCTTGTCGGGAAGTTGCTGCGCAATGACGTGATCGCCCACCCTCGGATGACTTTTCTGAATGGTCAACAACGCCGCTGTTTCCTGTTCATCGGGTTTATTATCGGGATTTCTAGGATCAATCTCCGGGGGACCGATCTGCCTAAGCTTGAGGCCGGTTTCCTTGGAGAACCTCGCGG
>JBDTWG010000546.1:0-2328 GCA_040006855.1 Nitrospira sp. | reverse complement strand
CAGATGCGTGTAGCATTGTTTTCGCATGGCAACACCTTACCCCATCAGGGCCAGCCGTGTTGCACTTGGAGTTAGAACTCAAGGAGGAAAAGCCCACTGTATTCTGTGCCATAACCAGACGGACTTCATGGATAACCAGGCACACGATCCCGGCGTGCCTCAGGTGATCCAATGAAGGAAGAGCAAGGTCGTTCCGTGGTGACCAGATCGGAGAAGGATAAAGAGGCCTTCAAAACGTTGGAAGAAGTCGTCGAGTTTATGGATAGGGAAGTGGGCGCAAGGCCAGCCTGAGTCCGCTTATCAGGCCGTTGGGCCTGACGGCGCACGAGAAGACCAATCTTGCTGTATGTCTGAAGGCGTTGCCCGGCGAGGCCATAGAGTTCACTGAGCAGAGATTGCCCAAATAAATGGCGAATCCTTTATGCTAGGCGGTGGCTCTCACGGGGTGAGGGGCTCACAGAATCGGTTTGTCTTTGCGGAACATCGGTATTCCCACCCTAACCATAGGAGGTTCTACATGTTCAGAAATTTTTGTGTGCTCGGTGCAAGCACGCTTGCCCTCGCTCTCGGCGGCGTTGCGTATGCGGCTGAAATGAAGCCAGGTCCGGCCGATGGATTCGATATCCATGTCATGGCGCCTCACAAAATGGAGGATGGGTCGGTAGCAGGTCCCTTCCATCACTATTGCAAAGCGATCAAGCCGGAAGTCTTGCAATGTTTGTTGTTCGAATCGACTGAGCCGAATGCCGTATTGACCGACATCGAATATTTCGTGGCAAAGCCGGTGTCTCGATCGGCGGTGCCCCTCGATGTCTGGAATAAATTCTATCACGATCACGAGGTTGAAATTGCCACCGGGCGCGTTCAGGTGCTCGATATGCCTGATGCCCAGGCCAAGGAAGTCGCCGCGGTCGCGGCCAAGACAGACGGCATCATTTTCCATCTGTGGCCCAAGGGGGCCAAGGCTCCGGATGGCTCGGTCGGACATCCGCAATCCGTGGGCCATAAGCCGCGAACGGAGTAAGGTTGTCATGGAATAATTGTGAAGGCTGTCTCAATTTATGGAGGTCACTATGCGAAGTGCGATTGCGGTCATCGGAATCTGTGCGGCTGCGTTGACGGCAGCAGGCTGTGCTGAAACCTCTCACGAAATGAAATCCCCCCAGGCTGCGGCCACGGTCGCTGCCGCGAAGGCCATGCCGACACCGGCGCAAGGGTATACGATTCACGTCATGGCTCCGCATAAATTTGAGGACGGGTCAGTGCATGGTCCGTACCATCACTACTGCAAACCGATTTCGCCGGAAGTGCTGCAGTGTTTGTTGTTTGAATCGACTGATGCCAATGCGCTATTGACGGACATCGAGTATTTTGTGGCGAAGTCCGTCTCGCGCGCACATGTTCCGTTGGAGACCTGGAATAAGTATTACCATGACCATGAGGTCGAGATCGCTACGGGGCGGGTGCAGATCTTGGATATGCCGGAGGCGCAAGCCAAAGAAGTGGCTGCCATTGCGGCTAAGACAGACGGTATCATCTTTCACCTCTGGCCGGATGGAGCAAAAGCGCCGAACGGCGAGGTGGGGCATCCGCAGTCGGTTGGCCACAAGCATCGGACGGAGTAACGCGGTTGTCGTAGCTGGCTCGGGCGGAGAGGGACGCGTGCGCGCCTCTCCGCCTCTATGGTATTGAGAGGGAGGGATTCGATGGGCGGTGGGCGATTGGGGCTTGTCGTGGGTGCGTTGATTGGGGTGGTGACGGTGGCTTGGTCGGCGGATTCAGAAGTCTTGCGCCCGCGTGTTCCAAGTGATCAGATCGAATCGGCGCGTGCGGTGACAAATCCATTGCCTGCCACCCCGGAGGTTCTTCAAAAGGGAAAGGCGCTCTTTGAAGGAAAGGCATTCTGTCGTGCCTGCCACGGATCTGATGGGAAGGGGTTAGGGATGGATCTGGACTATTCTACCTTCAAGGGTCCTTTACCACGGAATTTTACTGACAAGATCTGGCAACAGGCGCGGACGGATGGAGAGCTATTTTGGATTCTGCAAAATGGGAGTCCAGGGACGGATATGGCTCCATTCATTCCTCTGGTCTTGACGGAGCAAGAGGCGTGGCAAGTGCTCATGTATGTGCGGTCGTTCGGCGGGCGATGATGCGTGACGCCAGAGCCACAGCGAGGAGCCGGGGAAACGGCATTCTGTGCTGTAGCTGATCGGGGCATTGGCTCAGGGCCGATAATTCAAGCTGTGCTCCATATGGCTCCCGTCGAGTCTGTGGAACTACGCTGCCAGCTTAGTCCATCCGCCGCGGTGATTGTCGGCCTACCGT
>JBDTWG010000545.1:0-2333 GCA_040006855.1 Nitrospira sp. | reverse complement strand
AAGCTGGCTGCGCTCACGGCGCTGATCCTCTTGGTTGTCGGACTGCCTATTGCTTATTGGGTGAGTTTTTCGCGCCGGCGCTGGAAGTTTCTCATTGAATCGGTGGTTGCGCTTCCGCTGGTGCTGCCGCCGACCGTGCTTGGATTTTATATTCTTGTCGCGATCGGTCCGCACAGCCCTTTCGGACGGTTTTATAACGAGCTCGTCGGGCACCCGCTGCCCTTTACTTTTGAAGGCCTCCTGCTTGCCTCCATTCTCTACAGCCTTCCTTTTGCAGTACAACCGTTTGTCGCGGCGTTCGAACAGGTGGATCGACGGTTGATCGAGGCCTCCTGGACGCTCGGCGTGTCCAAACTCAAGACGTTTTTCAAACTCATCATGCCCTTGTCCAAGGCAGGATTGGTGACCGGTGCCGTGCTGAGTTTCGCCCATACCATGGGTGAGTTCGGGGTCGTGTTGATGGTCGGAGGTAACCTCGAAGGTGAGACGCGCACGGTCTCCATCGACATCTATGATGAAGTGCAGGCCCTGAATTATGCCGGGGCGGCCAAGACCGCGCTGTTTCTTCTGGTCGTTTCCTATGCCGTCCTGCTTCTGGTATACGCGGTCAATCGCAACGTTTGGGCAGCATGGCCGCAGAAATAGACATTCATATCGTCAAGACGTTCCCAGGTCGCACGCCGATTCGGGCTCGTATTCGGTACCCCGTCGAAGCGTCGACAGTGTTAATTCTCTTCGGTCCGTCGGGGTCCGGCAAGACCACGATTCTCCGGTCCGTGGCCGGATTGGAATGGCCTGAGGAGGGGAGCATTCAGTTTGTTTCAAGAGTGTGGTTGGATACCAGAGCAGGCATAAAAGTCCCGCCACAAGATCGACACATCGGCTATATGCCGCAAGACTACGCGCTCTTTCCCACCTATACCGTCGCGGGGAATATCGCCTATGGGCTCAGCCATCTGTCCACGCATGACCGAAAGAAGCGCGTGGACGAGATGCTGGATCTCTTTCAATTGCGCGGCTTCGAGTCGGCCAAACCGCGTGAACTCTCCGGTGGACAACAACAACGAGTAGCGCTTGCCCGTGCGGTCGCGCCTCGACCGCTGTTGCTGCTCCTGGATGAGCCGCTCTCCGCGTTGGACGCGCCGACTCGCTTGCACCTGAGAGATGAACTGCGGAGTCTTCTCAAGCAATTGGCGCTGCCGTCAATCATTGTGACGCATGATTGGGCGGAGGCCCTGACGATGGGCGATGTGATGGCTGTCATCAGCGCGGGGGAGGTGCTTCAGGTGGGAGCGCCGATCGAGGTGTTCAGTCGTCCGCAAAATGCGGATGTTGCGCGCGTCGTGGGAATCGAGACGGTCGTGAAGGGGCGGGTGATCGGATCAGCGGACGGCATGTTGCGCGTGAGCGTGAACGGCACGACGTTGATGGCTGTCGAACCTGAGTCGGCAGGGCCGGATGTGTTTGTCTGTATCAGGGCAGAAGACGTGGTCTTGGAGCGAGGACACGCTATGGCGAGCAGCGCGCGGAATCATCTCGTCGGGACTGTCACAGCGATCACCCTGCTCGGAGCGTTAGCACGAGTGACGATCGACTGTGGGTTTCCGCTTGTTGCCATGGTCACTCGCTCGGCCGTGGAAGAGTTCGGGCTGGTATCAGGTGTTCCCGTGGTGGCCGCGATCAAGGCAGGAGCGGTTCATTTGGTGTCGAGGCAAGGCGATTAGCAGGATGCTGAAAAAGTCCGCCAGCGGCCTTCTCGCGTCGTTCAGGCCCTCGCCGTACCCAGAGGGTACGACTCGCTTCGAAGACACTGTCGTCTCACCATCTCGCCGGCGTCCACAGACCTGGCGCTCATTATTCTTCGCGCCGTGGACCTCGCTGCGGCCTTGCTGGACGGTCTTTTTGAGCATCCTGCGGGTATATTGATCCGAGGTTTCAGGTGTCCGGCACGTCGGTTTTATAGGGCTTAAAATATTTCTTCCCCAGACTGTTAGTGGATGGTGATGCCGTCTCACAAGACTGGAGAGTCTCCTGGTTAAAACGCGCCGGTAATGCTTGCCCCGAATTTATCCCGCACGATGGGTGTGGCTTCTTCGATGTTCAGCTTCTTTTGGAGCACATGGGCGACGGAGCGCATTTTGTATATTCGAGGCTGGTTGTTTTTCCCCTGTTCAGTGACCAACACGTCCGCCACGCAGAGGTAGGTAATATCCTCGCTCTGTTGCGGCTGTGTCATTCCCGGATAGCCGCCCGGGCCGCTCATCGCCATCCGCATCATGGCATTGATGTCGGGCATCGCCCCGCCCCCCATCGCTATTCCGCGCATCGCTTGG
>JBDTWG010000544.1:0-2335 GCA_040006855.1 Nitrospira sp. | reverse complement strand
GTGATCAGCAACGCAGCTTCTACCAGACCTTCACCTCGGCGGATTATCGGCTGGCACATGCCTTGGCGGCAGACTATTACGAGCAGGTCATCAAGCGGGACAAGAAAGCCGCCGTGAAACGTGAGGCTCCCAACGGACAAGTGGTTCCTTCGTCTACGGACACGAAGCCCCAGTCCCCATTGACGGTGATGGAATGGGGGCCGGGAAACGGCAATCTCGCGGCCTGCTTTCTCAGCCATGTCCAGCGTCTCGACAAGGCGGGCCAAGTCTATCCGCGGCTGCGCTATGTTCTGGTCGATTCGCAGGCTCATGCATTGGAGCGGGCGCGCGCCCATCCTGATCTCGCCCCGCACCTGACAAAGATCGAATCGCTCTGCGCCGATGTCGAAAACTTGGCGACCGTTGCCGACGGCTCCGTCGATCGTATTGTCTGTAACGAACTCTGGAATGAGCTCGCGACCAAGCTCTTGGCCAAGAAGGGTGCCGAGTACGAAGAGGAGCATCTCCGCCCCAACCTCAATGAGCGCAAAGCCGCGGCGATCGCCGATTGGTCGGGGTTTGTCCGCGCGTTCGAGGCGAAGGATATCGACCGCTTAAAACAGTTCCCGCCCTTTCTGGACGATCTGATTTGGGAGCGCGAATACCACAAGGTGGAATGGAAAGACATTCCCTATCGAAAAACCATCACTGAATTTATGAAGGCGATCGATGATGAAGTCCTCGTGCCGGTGAATCTTGGGGCCTGCGCATCCATCAAGGAGGCCAAGCGAGTCCTGGCTCCTGATGCGGTAGGTTTCAGTAGTTTCGATGCCGGTACGGCCGATATGGAGGTGCTGAACGATCCCGATAAGCCCTGCTATGGCCTATTTGGGGGCCAATACAGCTTTATGGTGAACCTGGCCCTCATTCAAGCCGTGGCCAAGCACATGGGCATTGCGGCGATCACGATTGAGACGCAGCGAGAGTTCGTCGGGAGCCGGTTAGGAACGAACGTCATGACCCTCATGGATCTCCTGGCCTGCCATCCAATGGTCAGCTCCAGAGTTCAGCCTTGGGAATTGGACCGGCTCACCGTACAGACGATCCGCACATTGAATGAGACCTATGAGAGTCCCTATCAGCGCAAGATCGAATTCCCGCTACGTAGCGAGATGCCGGCGGAAGAACGTGAGTCGGCCCAAGGCATTCTGCTCTCGCTCAAGCCGAACGGGATTCCCGACACCATCGCCTATGTGACCGAGGAGGAATTGAGTCAGGCGCAGATCGCGTTGGAGAATTTGGGCTATGAGCGTGAGGCCGTTTTGATGGCGCTGGGAGCTCCGCCGAGCCCTGTCGAGTATTATCACTTCTCATTTCGGCCGTAGCGGTCATAAGTAAGATTGTGATGCTTGCCTTGCATATAAAGGTTGATAGGGATATATGGAGGAGAAAGAGCTTGACTAATTAATTACATTTCTATAGCCTTTCCCGCGATTTACAAAAGGAAACCAGTCCATTGTCCTTGCATCACGACAACCAACAGGACGCGGTCTCGCAGTCACGGTCTTCTCATGTGCTTCTCTTCACGAAACTGATTCGTCGGTCGCACGTACATGCACGTACGTCGTGCGAATAATCGCACAGCTGTAACAAGGAGCATACAGTACCATGTTTGGTTCGTTCGGCTGGATGGAGCTGCTGCTGATTCTCGTCATCGTATTAATCATCTTCGGTGCGGGGAAAATTCCTCAGCTCGGAGAAGGATTAGGTAAGGCAATCAAGGGGTTCAAGAAGTCTGTCCACGAAGCGGATGCGATCGATGTGACGGCCACCGAGGCAGAGCCTCAGGCGCCTCCGCCGTCGGCACAGATCCAGCAACCTGGGCAGTCAGCCACACCACCGCCTGCGCAGCAGGCCGATGTGGTTCCACCGCCACGGACGACGCAGGGGTAACTTTGCGAGCTGAGGATACGGACTGAATGCCGGCAGCCAGACCATGGGGTTGCGCCGGTTAGCCTTAAGAATTCCGCCTCAGCAAGGAACACCATGTTCGGTCTTGGCGCTGGAGAAATTCTCATCATTCTGGTGATTGCCTTCCTGTTGTTCGGGCCAAAGCAATTGCCCGAGATCGGCCGTCAGGTCGGCAAGGCGGTCAAAGGATTCAAGGAAACTGCGGATGACCTGAAGAAGACGGTTGAGCCTGAACTCAACATGATTCAACAGGAGATGAAGATGGTGGAGCAGGACTTCGAATCGTCGATGAAGGAAGCGGAAGAGGAAATCAATCACGCAACATCGGGCGTAGAGCATGGGGCAGAGGAATCGGGTTTGCCCAAGCAGGCCTAATACCATTTTT
>JBDTWG010000543.1:0-2337 GCA_040006855.1 Nitrospira sp. | reverse complement strand
CCACCACCCTCGAAGCCCGCATGAAGAAGCTCGACATCACACGCGTGAAACGTGAAACGTGATAAGTGATCTGTGATGAGTGACGTGTTGAGAAAGTGCGCACAGTGCGTAGGCTCTGAAATCTCCTCAGCTCCTTTTCCTGCCGTCAGCAATACGCCATAAGCTATATAGCAGCTCTTCTTCTCAATTCTTTTTCCCAACATGTTGGGACGCTCCCAATATTTTAGGAATTGATCTCTGCTGACCTTTCGCCTCTCTCTGTTGAAAACAGCGAGTTCGGCCTTTTCACATCAAACACTTACGATGGCGCGTCCGTTTCATAATTCGTTTGGCATCGCTATTGCTGAATACCCGGCATTAGACGAACACAAGGGAGCGATAGAGATGATGCTTAAGATTACGAAGATTCAAGAGAGCAGGAGCGACGTGCTCCTCAAGTTGGAGGGCAAGATCATCGCAGAGTGGGCCGCCCTGCTCGATGGAGAGTGCCGAGTGCTTCTTCACGAGAAGAAGGCCGTGTTTCTGGATTGCTCGAAAGTCGATTTCATTGATGCCAGGGGGGTTGAGGTCCTGAATGGCCTTCCCCAAACGCAAGTCACCCTTATGAGCGCTCCCGGTTATGTGACGGAGTTGCTGCAGATTGGAGGCCGGTCATGAACGCCGAAGCCATCACCTATACAGAGTCCATTGGTCATTACCCATACCCATCGATCAGTTGGAAGTTGTCGGCGGTCACGTCGTCCGGTCTCACGAAGGCCGAGGACACACTCATCACAAGGCTCAGGCGCGGTGACGAAGGGGCCTTCGATGAACTGGTCAACCAGCACCACAGCGCGCTCATCCGAATGGCCATGGGCTATGTGGCCGATCGGGAAGTGGCTGAAGAAGTCGTGCAGGACACCTGGATGGTAGTGATCAACAGCCTGAATCGGTTCGAGGGCCGGTCGTCGCTTCGCACCTGGGTCTGCGGGATTCTGATCCACAAGGCCAAGGATCGCGGCGTCCGCGAGAAGCGCTATACAACCTTCTCCGCCTTCGAGTCCTATGATGACGACAACGACGAAGCAGTCGATCCGTCCCGCTTTCAGCAGAGCGGCGAATGGGCTGGGCACTGGGCCTTCCCGCCGCAACCCTGGGACGACCAGACGCCGGAGAAGCTGCTTGCCAGCCAGCAGGTGGTCACTGCGATGCAGCGAGCCATCGAGGCCTTACCGGCGACCTTAAAAGACGTGCTCATCCTCCGCGATGTCGAAGGCGTGGAGGCCAAAGAAGTCTGCGAGTTACTCAAGATCACCGAAACCAATCTCTATGTCCGGCTGCACCGGGCGCGGGAGCGGGTGCGTCACGCAGTGGAAGCCTATCTGGAGGGGTCGGCTCGAACGGTGTAAGGAAGACCGAAATGAGGAGACTCAGGGTTAGATCGATCACCGCAGACCTCCCTTATGGTACACGATCCGCCTGAACAGACTGCATCGGAAATTACCTGCCGAGAGGTTGCCGAGTGGACCTCTGCCTACCTAGATGAACGGGTGAATGACACGTCAAAAATCCGCATGGCTCTGCATCTGGCCACTTGTACCGGCTGCGAGGCCTATGTAAAGCAGATTGCGTCCGTTCGCGACATGCTTGGGTTGCTGCCCATGGCGGTTACGGAGCCAGCCCAGCATGACCGTTTGCGGCAGGCGTTCTCAGCGCGACGGAATCAGCCTTCGTCAACAAAAGAGGCGTAAGCGCTTTGTGGGATAGCACGGCCGCGGCGAGCGGTATTAAAGATGGTTCTGAGATTCTGAGGTTGACTTCAGTGTTCCAAACGCCGGAGTGCAATCACGCACCCGCGCTATTTTTCCACCAGGAGGTTTTCGATGAAACAGATCATGTTGTCAGTCATTGCAGTCATGTGTCTCGCAGGTTTCAGCTCCCTTTCATTTGCCGAGGAGATGGGGAAGATGAAGGATGAGATGAAGGGCGAGATGAAGGGGCCCAAAGATGAGATGAAGGGCGAGATGGGGAAGATGAAAGACGAGACGAAGAGCGAGAAGGACAAAATGAAAGGCGAGATGAAGATGAAGGGCGAGGATATGAAACACGAGATGAAAGGGAAGAGCGATGAGATGAAGGGCAAGATGGGAGAAATGGGCAAGTAAGACGCCACGATCTAGCCGTTCTTCTTTGCACTACGGCCTGTGTGTCGGGTTCACCTGATCGCAGGCCGTAGTGTTTCTAAAGGGGCCGGGGAGACTTGTAAGGAGTAGCGTCCCAATCCGACATACAGATGTCTATAGAATCGTGCATCCCGCGACACATAGACAAGGAGTCTGCCATGGCACATCTGCAACA
>JBDTWG010000542.1:0-2343 GCA_040006855.1 Nitrospira sp. | reverse complement strand
GCGCGGAGCACCAGGGGCGAAGAGCAGCAACATGGAGCCAGGTTCATCGGACTCATTATGGAATCCGTGAATCCCCCCTTCTGGAACATAGAGAAAATCGCCGGCCTTCGCGTCGATCCACCGTTCTCCGTTGAAGAGTCGCAGTGTGCCGGACAGAATGAAGAACGACTCCGATATCGTGCGATGGAAATGTGCGTTCGGCCCTCGCGTATGCGGCTGAGCATCCCATCGGTACAAGCCGAACTGCCCCCGGGTCGAGGCGCCGGTGGCCAGATATTGCATGGCCGTATCGTGGCCGATCTTCACATCGATAGATTGGTTCACCGGACGGAATGTCGCGCTGCTCTCGCCTGTCGCGCCACGGTAGCGGGGCTCGGGATACGACATCTCCCCTTCCTTTCATCTGCCGTCCAGTAAAGGCGCCTCGGGTGACATGAACTCACCTCAGCGCGGGGGCAGCTGCAATCAGCACCTCTTGTTGCTCGTCTTGCTCGTCCACGGGGTTGGATTGGTGTTGTTCCGCGATCAGTGAATAAAATACCGGGACGACGAAGAGGGTAAAGATCGTGCCCACGATCATACCGCTGACGAGCACAACGCCGATACTGTTCCGAGCCTCGGCTCCAGGCCCGGACACCAACACCAGTGGAAGGTGGCCGAAGACGGTCGCCGCGGACGTCATCAGTACCGGCCGGAGCCGAGTCAACGACGCCTCGCGCAAGGCTGCCAACTTTGAAAGGCCGCGGGTCTGAAGCGTGTTGGCAAACTCCACGATCAAAATTCCATTCTTGGCAATGAGCCCGACCAAGGTGATCAGCCCAACTTGTGAATAAATATTGATCGTGGTGAAGTCCAGAAAACTGAATATGAGCGCGCCGGAAATGGCCAGCGGAACCGATCCCAAGAGCACGATCAAGGGATCACGGAAACTGCGAAACTGAGCCGCCAGGACAAGATAGATGAGCACGACGGCAAAGCCGAGGGTCACGGTAAGCGCGGAGCCTTCGCGACGGATTTGCCGTGATTCGCCTCCATAATCAAGCACGACACCCGGCCCTCGCGCATTGGTCGCCGCGGCCTCCAGCACGCGCAGTCCTTCTTCCTTGGTAACGCCCGGCTTGACGCCGCCGAACACCCGCGCGGCATTGCGTTGTTGGAAACGATTCAACGTGCGCGGCGCCGTACCGGCCTCGATATGGGTGAACGTCGAAACCGGGACGAGCTGGCCTCCGGGCGTCTTGATCTTGAGGTCAAGCAGCGGACCGATAGTCGCTCGGTCCTTGTCGCCGATTTGAGGAATCACTTTGTAGCTTCGGTCGAAAAAGTTAAAGCGATTGACATACGCGCCGCCAAGCAACGTCCCGAGCTCCTGCCCTACGCCGGCCAGATCAAGCCCCAAGTCGGCGAGGCGCTCGCGATCGAGCACAACGTTCGCTTGCGGCAAATCAATTTTGAGGTCCGTGTCGACATACATGAATTTCCCACTTTTCCAGCCTGCGCCGACAACCGCCGCAACCGTCTCCTGAAGTTGTTCAAGGGGTACATCACTTTGGAGCATTAACTCTACATCGTACTGTCCCGGCGTCGGCAGGGGCGGATCCAGACGCGGGAACACACGCAATCCCGCCACCTGCGACACCCTGCCGTACACCTCGCCATACATGGCCTCCGTTGAACGCGTCCGCTCGCGCCAATCCTTGGTAACCATACCGCCGAAGCCGCCCCACGCCGACGTCAGGGACCACATGAACTTGGCCTCGGGGAATGCGGTCACGGCCTTGACGACCGTCAGAGATTCTCGATTGGTCGCATCCAGCGTCGAGTCGGGCGCTGCTTCAAGAAAGAAGAAGATGTGGCTCTGGTCCTCCACTGGCGCGAGCTCCTGCCGTGAGAATGTATACAGGGGCCAGGCGGCGACCATCACGAGCAGCGCGGCCGCCACGATTGTCCATTGCATCTCCAACGCACCGTCGAGTGCCCAGGCATAGGCTCGGCGCACCGCCTCGAAGGCGCGATTCACCAACGCAGTCAGCCGGCCCTGCTTGCCCTGGGGGTGTACGAAATACGAGCTCATCATGGGCGATAGTGTCACCGCCACCACCCCTGAGACCACCACTGCGGCGGCGAGCGTGATGGCAAACTCCAAAAACAGAGAGCCGGTCAACCCTCCCTGAAAGGCAATCGGCGTGTAGACCACGGCCAAGGTAATGGTCATCGCAATGATGGGACCGAGCAACTCACGCGCGCTGATCAACGCGGCATCGAGCCGCGATTTGCCACGACGCACATGCCGCTCCACATTCTCCACGACGACGATCGCGTCGTCCACAACCAGCCCGACGG
>JBDTWG010000541.1:0-2347 GCA_040006855.1 Nitrospira sp. | reverse complement strand
CTGTTCCCTGGTTTGTTCATCGGAGGTCAGAAATGTCCCGCCACTGACGCACTGAGTCGCTGTTGTACCAATGGGGTGGCTTCTTGCTCATCGAGTTTCTTCTGGTGCACGCTTGCTGCTAGACGAGTTTGGTAGACACCCGGAGGAGGCGGCGTACCGGGCTGTGAAACGGGAAGCGTCCCACCGGTTTTCGCCAACTCTGTAATTTGGAGATCTGCCACGCAGGCGTAGTTGATGTTCTCATTGGCATCGGGTCGTGACGGTCCGCCGAACATATTGCCCACGGCGTTTCCAATTCCCTCAGCGGCATTGAGTCCCATGCTGGCAGCGCCTCCGACCAGAGCGCCCTGCGGCCCCGCCATACTCGCCATGCCCGTCAAGCCGTGCAGCCCCGACATGATGGAACTGCCGATTCCCGAGCCATAGCCCCCGGCGACCATGTCTTCAACCGGGAGTTCGACCTTGGTTTGGTTGCAATAGACGATGTTCGTCAGCACCACATAGGCCGCCGCCTGAGGGTCCTGCACGATGTGGTATCCCTTTGCGCCCAGCCGTGATCTCAGATCGTTCAGCGACATGTCCTGATTGTCGGAAGAGTTGCGATTCTGTAGGAAGACCGTTCGTGCTGTTGAGGGTGCCAACATGATGCTGTTGCTGGCCAGTAGATCGGTATCCCGAACGTTGGCCGCACAGCCGGTCAACAGGAAGGTCGCTGCCAGAAATCCGAAGAAGGAGCCTGGAGCCATCTGTGCTTTCATGGGAAGTGCGAGGTGGCTGTGCGAGAGGGTCTCGCGGCGCGATTCTAGGTGAACGTTGCGCATATTTGCAATCGGGAAAGTGATGAAATTCCGAAAAATCACATGGCCAAATCCTCCAAGAAACCTCTCCCCAAAATCTGTGGATATCCCTGTTGATATTATCCATGCGAACTGCAAACACTCCCGCTAATTCACGCCGTATACCATGTTGCCTATTTTTTAAGCATAGAGATTCGAACCAGCCACTGCCACAATATCTTGTGGTTAACATGAATGCTGTATGTATTAGCATTCAGTCTTTTGACAGACTAGGTATATTGGCCAGGCAGCCTGTGGATACGTTCTTTATTTCTATGGATCTTCCAGATCTCTCTTGACTTATGCACAGTAGCTCTCAGTCCGTGAGAACATTTGCGCTCGTGATGCGAAGAAAAACCGCCGTGCGAAAGGCCATCCGAACTGTCAAGAAT
This sequence comes from Nitrospira sp., assembly GCA_040006855.1. GTDB lineage: Bacteria > Nitrospirota > Nitrospiria > Nitrospirales > Nitrospiraceae > Nitrospira_A. The sequence continues at coordinate 1,119 of JBDTWG010000541.1, read as the reverse complement.
GAAATCGAAGGCGCTTGACAACAGGGTGATCGCTGTGTAACCATTGGTTACATGATGACAGCCGATGAATTCCGTCGCATTCGGGAAGAATTGGGGTTGACGCAGGAGCAACTGGCGGTGGCACTTCGAACGACGCGTGTGTCGATTGCCCGTTACGAGTCAGGGATGCGGCGCATTAGTGGAGCAGTGCAGGTAGCGGTCACGCAGCTGTCGAGGAGGATTCAAATTCCCATGGCCGGAGTGGTGGCGGCCGGCTTACCGATTGAACCGGTTACTCAATCGGAATGGGTGGAGGTGCCACCCAGCATGGTGCGATACGGTGAAACGTTCGCACTCCGTGTAAAAGGGAATTCCATGATCGAAGACGGGATCCTCCCCGGCGATGTGGTCGTGGTTCGGAAACAGCCGACCGCGCAAAACGGTCAGACGGTGGTGGCTTTGGTGAATCGGGAAGCGACGATCAAAACCTACTTCAAGCGCGAACGCCACATTGAGCTCCATCCTGCGAATGCCGCGATGCAGCCATTCGTGGTCACACCTGCGGACGAATTTACCATCGAGGGCGTGCTTGTCGGCGTGATTCGACATTGCGATAACACGTAAACCAAGGAGGGCACGGTGATGACTCATCAGCAGCAGGCGATGGTTGAGCGTGTGGATGAACTGGAGCGGATGATCGTCCGGCTGAACGGACGCATCGGGGAACTGCAACGTGAACTCAAGCACACCAAGGGTGTGTCGTTCATAGGAGTGGCCGGTGGCTCGCGGCTGCGAACGTTTTTGGGCGGAATCAAACCGGTTATCGTGAGTCCTACTCCCATTCGAGAGAACAGGAGGGTCCAACGCCATGATCTCTGTCTCTTCTGACATCGATACCTCGACTGCTGGTTGCTGCGCCGATTGTGGCCAGATTGTGATGCGGCGAACGCCACTCTTCGATGAGGAGGCCAAGGTCACCCGCGAACTTTGCATCCGCTGTCTGGTGTTTGCTTATCAGCGCCGGCAGTTTAGCTCTGGATGTTGCGGGTGAGGGCACAGCCTTTGACGTAGGGCGCCGAGTGCAAAGAGATATCGTCAAGAGTTGTGGATAAGGTGATCAAGCGGCGACCCTTCGAGTGT
>JBDTWG010000540.1:0-2361 GCA_040006855.1 Nitrospira sp. | reverse complement strand
CGCCATTCTGTCCCGTCCGGTGGAGGAGACGTACCACCTCTTCATCATCGTGCCTCATGGTGGTGCTCCCGAAAAGGCGATCCAGGTAGAAAGAGCCCTGCTTGTTGAACGGAACCCGTCTGTGCATGACTTCGCCTGCTTCCTAGACAGTCTCAACCTCACCACTCACCTTGAGGGGCGTAATCGGTATGACCTCACTCGTGCCAGCTGGACGCACCCACTCTCCGAGCGGGCCAGACATCAATCATCGCACCCCCCGGTCCCGCAGGTGCTGACCCAACGCGTAGGAGCGGAAAACTGACGACCCCCTTATGGGCCCTTGCACCCGGTCATCGTTCGGTGCACGTCCTCTGTGGCCTAGGCAGCCAGTATTTTCTCCACAATGCTCAGGAACTCAAGGCGAGTCATGCGGAATGACGCGATAGCCCAGGTTCTCACCATTGCAAGGTCACCAACGAGCTAGACAATAAAAGCTTTGCTGTTGTGCATCATGGTGGAACTGCTGATCAAGATCACGTTCTCCACGGTAATCGTCCGTTGGTTTCCCGTGCCTCATGAGGCGCGAGCCGCAGATGCCGAACTCACGCGGGCGGTCGCGATAAGGAATATCTATGTGCCATCGGCAACCTAGGATGCCGGGCGACAACTGAAGCTGAGAGACGTTAGCCGCGCTGACAATTGTTTCAACCGGCCAGTCCTTGTCTCGGCCTACGTGATTCCTCACGGCATCCTTTTGGGCAAATCCTACATCGTAGAACGTCAACCATGGAGGAGATTGATTATTTTCCCACTCAGTGCGACGGAGTGCTGTTTGGTTCACGCGCGGAGTCGGCATGGTGGATGTGCCGACCCCCGGACACCGTCTCCCTGTGGGATCGCTAGCAAGAAGGTCAAGAATGGAGAAGGTACCTGACCGGTCAGCAGCCTTCTAGCCTCTCCTACTTCTACGCCAATGCGGTACTGCAAACATTTCACGCCTGCCCAATGCGGGGTAGGCTCACCGGGAGGGGCTCAATGGTCCAGATGATGATTGTCGTTTCGCTGGCGGTTCTTTTGCTTGTGACGGACGGTTGTATGGGCGAGGCGTCGCCCGTAATCGGAAAAATTTATACTGATATACAGTACGGGATGTTTGCGACTACGGCGACAGATGCCTCCAAACGTGGAGAAGCCTATGCCAAATCCATCCTCACATTGTTTGCGTTCGGAGATGCGACGGTCACGACCGCTAAAGCCCAGGGAGGCATCACTCAGGTTGCTGCTGTGGAACATGCCTCCTGCAATGTCCCGGGCATTTACAGTACCTGGTGTACGATTGTGAAAGGAAACTAACCGGGACGAGGAGCGAAGGCGGGGGCTACGCAACCATGGATTACCGCCCGGTTGCTGCCCCGAAGGCTCTGCGAGAGCATGGCCGTGTCGACTTCCTCCCTACCCCCGGTTACACCATCTCAGCAGATGCCAACCAGAGCCAGCGCCGGCCCAGGCTCATTCTCTCCTGAGCAAATGTGTCTACTGTGCGATTGGAAAAAACCATCGATCGGGAGTCTCAGGCGCCATTCAGGTGGATCGGTGGGATCCTACCAAGGGTGCCCGTCTAGGTTTCTGAGAGGCGCAATGATCGATTGGGAAGACCAGTTGCAGCACAAAAGGTCTCCCATCATCAAACAAATGGAGGGCAATGTGCCTAGCCGAGAAGAGCCGCTGCCATACAATCTTCGCGCTGGCCTCACACCCCCTTCTTTAGCCGTTTCGCGTGCATGGTGCCCCTCTGATATCCATACATCACATCGACAGCGGGCTCCAAAGGTACTCTCGTAGCGAAATTTGGGATGGATAATGGGTTGAAACTCGGTTATCCCAGGCCTTTCGTGTCCGTCCAACCTGGCATGAAAATCAACGGATTATTCTACCCGGCAGCCGTTTTCACAATTCGTTTGGTCGAATCTCTTTGTGCCTTTATAGTACTGATCACGATCAACCATCCCACTTCTCTCACCCACATTTTGGTGATGGGAGTCATACATCACCATGCGCACCAGCTTCACGCTACTTCTAGTGGAAGACAGTAGTCAGGATGCAGAATTAGTGCTCGAGACGCTTCGAGAGGCGGGGCTTGATCCCCTCTGCCGCCGAGTGGACACTAAGGAAGACTATCTCAGGGAACTAAACGTTTCATCACCTGACCTAATCCTGTCTGATTTTTCTCTGCCTCAATTCGACGGGCAAGCGGCGCTACACTTGTTGAAAGCGACTGGATTGGACATTCCTTTCATTATCGTGTCCGGATGCATCGGCGAAGACATGGCCGTAGAATGCATGAAAGCTGGCGCGTCGGATTACCTGTTGAAGGATCGCCTA
>JBDTWG010000539.1:0-2361 GCA_040006855.1 Nitrospira sp. | reverse complement strand
TTCAGCTGACCTTTTTGAAGGATAACGCGCTGGTCACCCTCTCGCTTTCCTCGCCAAAACAAGGCAATCCTCAGGCGGCCGTCACGACCCTCGCCAAAGTCGCCGCAACCAGGCTCGCAGGTCCACGCCCCTCTGTTGCCGTGGCATCCGCTGCATCGGGATCGGGACCGACCGGTTCATCGCCCCAATGGGCCGGTGATTGGTATGGCTGTGTCCCCGTGGGATTGATGTATGGAAAGGGCCATCTCGCCTTGAGCGAGCGTGCCGACTGGACCCTCACAACAGCCGTGGTGATGCCGGGAACGGTGGTGGCGGACCGAGGACGCTGGCAAGCCGAATCGTACCAAGAGATCCTGCATGGAACCTATCAGATAGCCGAAAGCGATCGCTTCTCGACAACCGGTATTCTGAACGTCACCTGGAACAAACTTCCGAAGAAACAAGTACCGAATAAGTTCGATCCACTTCTCTGGCAATCGTTCGGTGCCGTCCCGCATAAAATGACAGTGAAGCGGATGACGCCGGTTGAACCTGCGCTTGTGGGTACATGGGAAGGCTCGGCCAAATTCGTCGATCGCCAGGAAGAATTCGTCTGGACGATTACCTCAGCGAACGTATCGGAATTCTACAAGGCCACTTCCCAGACAGGCCGGATCGAACCGGACCAGGATCGCTTCAAACTGATCATTGCCCAGAGCAAAACGCCGCCGCTCCTCATGCGTGTTCTGGCGCAGGACAAGATGGAGTTGACCGACAGCAGCGGCACGGTCTCCCAGTGGAACCGGAATGAAAAGCTGCTCTCTCGCTGTTAACGTGCCTGATCATCTTCCTCCGCGAAAGTTCTGGCATCACGGGCTTGACTGCCTTTCTGCCGGTGGATAGACTGAATCCATGGTCGCCTTTCTCCTCACTGCCTTGCTACTCACCGCCACACCGGTGCATGCGGCAGACGATCGTACCCTGTTGGGTCTGGACCTGGGCCGCGTGGCGAGTGATCTGCTCGATAAGACGACACCTGAAAACCTTCTGCACGAATTGTTCGATCAAGCCTTGGCGACCGTACGGGAATATGTGGAAGTGGAAGGAAACCTGCCCGCTCAGGAATCTCGGCGATCAGGAGAATTTCGTTTGAAACTTTTCCCGCAAGGCAAGTCCCACTCGCAGGAGCATCTCAGCGGCGAAGGATCGTTCAGTCTTTCACCCGAGGCCGATCAGCAAGAATTCACGCTTCGGTTCAAGTCTTCCAAGCCATCACAGCACTCCGTTCCTCCTTCCGGCGAGATCCTCTGAAGAATGTTCGAATCGCCCTTTCCTCTCTGCAGATAAGATTCTGCCCCTGCAAACTACTCCCGGCTCACCACACCGGACCCCTCCATCCCCTTGACCGGTCTTTCATGAGGGAATAAGATAGAGGCTCATTCACGTTCCGCCTCATTCTGGAGGTGGGAATCATGTTCTTCCGTGGAGCGCAATTCCAACGGGACGGACATGCCAGGTGTAACCTTCTTCTCACCCACACTCTTCTCAGTAATAGCGCCGACTTGTCACCTGTGAGCATGCGTGCGCTCACAGGAACAATCCACCACAGCCTCTGCGCTCGCGTCATCGCCCACAACCGGCAAAGACAGGAGCTGCACAGCTGCAGTGACCGCTATCCATTTGATGCGACGCAATCAATATTTCCAGGGACAGGTCCGGTGATGCGTCTGTGTCACCGCCTGCAATCAGACACATCTCGATCATCCCATTTTGAATGGTCTCTTGTTGAAGCGCTTGTAGCAGATCAATCACCCCCACGCGTCAAGATCCGGCACTCCGCATGGGAGAAGCGACGGGCATCCTGTCGGCATGGCGCGTACACAAAGGACTCGTGCGTTTCGCGCGAGTGAGTGACCTATGTCTGAGGTCTATTGGGGAATCGTGCTCGGTCTCTTGGCGATGGTGGCGACCCTCTTCATCTGCGTGGACATCCTGTACTCCAAGCCGAAGGGGTCGCCCAAGGTGACGAACGATAAGGCCGATGAGTCGGGTCAGGCAGTTGCGCAACCTTCAGCCGGATCCCGGCAGGCAGCGTAGATATAGGGGCTGCCCCTCTGCCTGTGCTGCAATCTTAGATCTGCCCGACGCTATGATCCGTAGGGTGTGGAGCACGATAGCACCAAGTCGGTTGCGTAAAAAGATCGTTCAGCGAAATCAGAGAGACATGAGTGGGCTCTCATGCCATGAGAAAATTCCGGATACGGTTGCTGCTTCTTCCTAGATCGGTCCCGTCGTTCAGGAAACGGAGGTGCCCTATGGTAGAGATTATTGGCTTCGGAACCATGGTTGCGCTGGTCTGGCTGCTTGCCTGGTCCATGGCAA
>JBDTWG010000538.1:0-2363 GCA_040006855.1 Nitrospira sp. | reverse complement strand
TTTCGAACAGACGCGGAAGCGTTTTGAAATCTGGCCTGCTGGTGCTCTATCAGATGATGTATCGTTATGTGCGGAATCACTATGGCATTGAGATTCCGCTCACGACCACGATCGGGCGTCGCCTGTGTCTGGTGCATCAACACGGCATTGTCTTCCATTGGAAAGGGCAGATAGGGGACGATTGTGTGATTCGCCATAATGCCACGATAGGCGCTGGCTATGGGGGACAGAAAACGCTCCATAAAGGGCCGCGACTAGGACATCGCGTGGAGATTGGTCCCGGCGCGGTGATCTTTGCGGGCGTCAAAATCGGAGATGGTGCAGTCGTCGGCCCTAATGCCGTCGTCATGTCCGATGTCCCGCCTGGGGCGCGAGTGTTTGCTGAGGCCCCTCGTATCATACGATTGGCGAGCCAGCAGCCTGACGGTTCTGGCGAAGCGGAACTGCGGCAGCAGACATCGGTTAAATGAGCTCGATTCCTATTTTCCGACCAGGGGTTTTCCTAGTCATTTCAGTCCCAGCGTTGGATCACACTACCTCGCGGATGAAAACCACATACCGCGTTTTATGAAATCGAACCCGCCACAAGACGCTGCCTCGCATGCCACGTTTGAGGCCCGCGGCGACGCCTTCCGCAAGGATGGAAAGGTCGAACAGGCAATCCAGATCTATCTGGAGGCTGTCACACATCCACCGTCAGGTGTTTTGTGCCTCAAGTTGGCGCGAACCTATGAGCAATTGGGGAACTATTCAGAGGCCGGTCGGTGGGCGCTATCTACCGTTGATTCAGGCGACGATTTTACGGCGTGGCAAGCCGCCTGGGCATTGTTTCAACGCTGCGCATTGAAGGCCGAGAGGCCAACGGTCCGGTCGGTGAAGGTTGCGCTTCTGGGCAGCTATACCACGACCCAGCTCGGCGCGATGCTCCGTCTCGCTGCGAATCGCCTGGGAATCGCGGTTGAACTTTACGAAAGTCAGTATGGGCAATATCAACAGGAGGTCATCGATCCCAAGAGCGGGTTGTATGCGTACGGTCCGGACATCGTCGTCCTGGCGGTTCACGAAAAAGATCTCCGACTCCCTGAGCACAGTCAGAAGCCGGAGGAGGACATTCAAAAGGAAGTCGGCCGTTGGACAGCGCTCTGGAGAGTCGTTGCAGAACGTTCGCAGGCTGGCATCATACAGCATAACTTTGCACTGCCCAGTGAAGTCCCGGCCGGGCACCTCGCAACGCGCCTTCCGGGGTCTCGATACATGATGGCACAAGCCGTGAATGCTCGGCTGGGTGAAGCAGCTGCGCAGACGGTGTCGTTGGTGGATTGCGAGCGTCTCTCTTCGCTCATTGGGAAGCAGCGATGGTGCGACCCCCGATATTGGAATCTTTCCAAGCAAGCCGTTGCGCTGGAGGCGATCCCTCTGCTGGCACGCCACACGGCGGCGGTCATGGCGGCCGGTCTTGGTTTGAGCCGGAAATGCCTGGTGCTGGATCTGGATAATACCTTGTGGGGCGGTGTGATCGCGGAAGATGGACTGGCAGGAATCAGGTTAGGAAGCGGGGTCGACGGTGAGGCCTTTGTGGCCTTTCAGGACTATCTCCTCAAACTCAAGGACAAGGGCGTCATTCTGACGGTCTGCTCCAAGAATAATTATGCCGATGCCATTCAGCCCTTTGAAAAACATTCCGAGATGCGACTGAAGCTTGGGGATATTGCCCTCTTCATTGCCAATTGGGAATCGAAACCCGACAACATCCGCAGGATTGCCAAAACGCTGCAAATTGGGCTGGATTCACTGGTGTTTGTCGATGACAATCCTGTCGAGCGTGAGATCGTGCGCAAGTTCCTGCCTGAGGTTGATGTGATCCCGCTGCCGGAGGATCCGTCGTATTACCTCAGAACGCTTTCGCAGTATCTCTTGCTCGAGACGAGCTCGTTTACGGTCGAAGATAGTCAGCGAACCGACCAGTATCGAGCCCGGGCGCAGATCCTGGAGCTGGAGACGGCGGCCGGGTCCATTGAAGACTTTTACCGGAGCCTCCAGATGCAGGCTATCGTGGGACCCTTCGATGAGGCGCAGTTGCCGCGGATCGCCCAGCTCATCGGCAAAACGAATCAATTCAATCTGACGACTCGCCGGCACGGCATGGCGCAACTGGAGACATTCGTGCAGGATGCGAGTTGCGTGCATCTCGCGTTACGGTTGCGGGATCGTTATGCCGATCATGGGTTGGTCAGTCTGATTATCGCGCGGCAACAAGGCACGATGCTGGATATTGATACCTGGCTCATGAGCTGCCGGGTCATTGGGCGGACCGTCGAGGCGACGATGCTGGAGCATCTCTGTCGGCGGGCAGCACAGCTCGG
>JBDTWG010000537.1:0-2365 GCA_040006855.1 Nitrospira sp. | reverse complement strand
ACGGAGAGCGCAGGCAGCGTTAAGGTGACTGAGTGAGTTCGTCCATGCAGGGGCACGGGTGTCGCTTGGACCCCTCCGCCATTGCCCCAACCACCTCCTCCGTAGCCGGTGGCATCGCTGTTCAACAGTTCTTTCCAGTATCCGCCGCGTGGTGCTCCAACGCGGTAATTCGGACGCGGAACCGGCGTGAAATTGCAGACCACCAGAATGATGTCGTCGGTCGCGCGGCCCTTTCTGATCAGGCTGATCACGCTCGATTCGGCATCTTGGCAATCGATCCATTCGATGCCCGAGGGATCAACGTCTCCCTCATGGAGGGCGGATTCCTGGCGGTAGGTGCGATTGAGATCGGCGACCCATTGCTGCATGCCGCGATGCAACGGGAGATCTAATGTGTCCCATTGTAATTGGCCATCATGCGCCCATTCAGCCTGCTGGCCGAACTCGCCTCCCATGAACAAGAGTTTTTTGGCGGCTTGTGAATACATATGCCCGAACAACACGCGGAGATTGGCGAATTTCTGTCGGTCGTCTCCCGGCATTTTCCCTAAGAGGGATCCTTTCCCATAGACCACCTCGTCATGAGAGAGGGGAAGCACGAAATTTTCGTGAAATGCATAGAGCATACGGAAGGTGAGATTGTGATGGTGATATTTCCGATTGATGGGGTCCTGTTGCATATAGGTCAGCGTGTCATGCATCCAGCCCATGTCCCATTTCAGGCCGAAGCCCAAACCCCCAAGATAGGTGGGACGGGACACCAAGGGCCAGGCGGTGGATTCTTCGGCAATGGTTTGGACATCGGGGTAGTGCCGATATACCTCTTCATTCAATCGCTTCAAAAACGAAATGGCCTCGAGATTCTCACGTCCGCCGTATCGATTGGGAATCCATTCTCCTTCTTTCCGTGAATAATCCAAATACAGCATGGAGGCTACGGCGTCCACGCGAAGGCCGTCAAAATGATACTTGTCCAGCCAGAACAGCCCGCTGCTGATCAGAAAGCTTCGCACCTCACTACGCCCGAAATTGAAGACAAAGGTATTCCAATCCGGTTGAAAGCCCTGCTGCGGATTGGCATGTTCATAGAGATGCGTGCCGTCAAAGAATCCCAGTCCATGTTCATCGGTCGGGAAGTGGGAAGGCACCCAATCCAGCAAGACTCCGATGCCATGGTTGTGCAACGTGTCGATGAGGAACATGAGGTCCTGTGGTGTCCCGTAATTTCCGGAAGGTGCAAAATAGCCCGTCGTCTGATACCCCCAGGAGCCAAAAAACGGATGGTCCGTCAGCGGAAGAAACTCCACATGCGTGAATCCCATCCGCTGTAAGTATTCGGCCAGGGGAACAGCCAGTTCACGATAACTCAGTGATCGATTCTGTTCCGCTGCGATTCGTTTCCACGACCCCACATGCATCTCATAAATCGCGATCGGGGCATTCAGGGCATTCGATTGTCGGCGCGTGCGCATCCAGTCAGCATCTGTCCAGTCGTAATCGAGATCCCAGACGATCGATGCCGACTTGGGGGGAATTTCATTGAAGAAGGAAAGCGGATCGCTCTTGTCGACCTGGTAGCCGGAGTGGCGTGACTGGATACGGTATTTGTACAAGGATCCTTTTGCGACCTCCGGGATAAATCCTTCCCAAACTCCCGAGTATCCTCTCGGATGGAGCCGATGCGTCCCGTCCTGCCAGTCATTGAAGGAGCCGATGACGGACACCTGCTCGGCTTCTGGCGCCCATACTGCAAAGTGGGTGCCTTGTTGCCCATTGACGCTGCCGAGATGCGCGCCGAGTTTGTCGTAAAGTTGAAACTGTGTGCCTTCGTTGAACAGGTAGACATCATCATCGGTCAACTTGCTGATTGAGTGAATGGGCATCTTTGTCGTTCCTTGCTGGGTCACTGGTTCACCTCATCTCTCGGCTGTTCTGTCGCGCAGGAGGCACCGGCATCCTCTTCACGCTCGGCCCAATCTCCCCGATCGATGGTGGGGGTCGGTGAATCCACGCACTGCAGGATGCCGATCAGAGGGAGTGCGACCCAATCCGGTCGATTATTTAATTCATAGGTGAGTTCATAGACGGCTTTGTCGAGCAGATGCACGTCCAGGAGGAGATGGAACTCTTCCTGAGACCGCGGTGAGAACGGCGCTTTGCCGGCAATGGCGTGATAACCTCGGAGAAATGCCGTGCGGGCGGTTTGATACCACTGTTCGGCCCAGGATATCAGGCTCTGCGTCCCTCGCTCGATGGGCTGAGGCTCGTCTCTTTGCCGCAGTGCGGCATGGGCGGCGTAGTGGAAGGAGCGGATCATACCGGCGAGATCGACAATGGGGATATGCTTGGCTCGCCGCTCTGCCAA
>JBDTWG010000536.1:0-2371 GCA_040006855.1 Nitrospira sp. | reverse complement strand
ACGGCTCTGGGTCAACTACTGAGTGGCGAAATGCTGGTATTTCGATGTCTGCGGACGGCTGTCATCGGATGTCAGAACCGGCCAAGGGCCTTCTGTGCCAAGCTCTTGAGTTTTTGCTCATCGCCGGCGGTTTCCTTGAGCGAAAGTTTCACCGTGACGGCACCTTTCTTGATGAACAGGTTCACGTAGTCGATGCCGTGCATCCCCCGGTCCATGAATGCGTCGTCGCCGAGTCCCTTCACGGCAACAGGCTTCTTGGAGACCTTTCGACCTCGATTGATGGCGTCGGCCGGAAACACCCAGACCTCCATGAGATCCTTGCCGTTGGCAAACTCATAGTTACACCAGGTAGCATCGCCTTCCTTGTCGCCCGTCGGTTTGCCCTTCAATGGGCCCACGACCTGCTCGACTTCAAACGTGGTAAGCAAGCTGCAGGGTTCCACGTTGGGAGGAGCAGCGATGGTTGGTATGGCCGCGAGAGGAATGGAAATCCAGAGAGATGAACACAGAAACATGATGAGCCTACAAGTTCGTCGCATGACGACTCCTTCGTTGAAGTCCGGCAGAGTAATATTCAGTCGCGTGGTTCTCGCTCCATGCCTAGGATCGAATAGCCAGTGACGCTTGACACGAAAATTTTCGGCGCCTTGTGGATCGCTTGTTTCAGGCTCTCATCATAAACTCGACCCAGTCAATCCATCCATGTTGCTGCGAAGCGGCCACCTGTGGGTTGAACTGCCATGCCCGAGTTCGAGCAGAATGCCGCGATCGACTACCATCCGCTTGCTGCTGATTGTGCTCTGGGAAATCAAATAGGGTAACAATCAAAATCGGCCGACCGCTTTTTTCCCGAGCGTCACCAATTTGTCTTCGTCGCCAGCGGTTTCTTTGATTGCGAGTTGTATCAGGACGACGCCCTTCTTGATGATGAGATCCACATAGTCGAGCCCGTGGGCGCCTCGATTCATGAACGCGTCGTCTCCGAGGCCTTTCACCGTCACCGGCTTTTTCGCGTCCTTGCGTATTCGCATGAATGCATCATCAGGACCGACCCAGATTTCAAACGCGTCTTTCCCGTTGGCAAATTCGAAATTGCATGACGCAGCATTGCCCATCTTGTCGGCTGTTGGCGCTCCCTTGAGCTTGCCGACAACCTGCTCAACTTCGGCATTGGTGACCAAACTACAGGGATCGACGACGGGCGGCCCTGCCAGGGAGACTGAGGTTATAGACAGGTTCACGAGGCAGGTGGTCAATACGGTTGCCAAACGGCGCAATGCGACTCGATACATACAATCTCCTCTCTCAAGATTACTGCCCGAACATCTTCGGCCCACGTTGGATCGCTTTGTTGGGCGCCGTCACAACGAATACGACTGGTTGGCTCCAGACCGTTTGGCGAGGCGACGTAACTTCGGCACTGAGGCGATAGGTGCCGGGGCCGGCAATCATCGCCGCACCTTTACCGTTTCCTGGCGCTCCCCAGTCCAGATAGCCAGACGGCGATGACGCCTCAGCTGCACCGACGGGAACGTTTGTGACCAACGTCCAGATTCCCTGTGCGTTTCGGGTTTCGATCTAACCGCGTTAAATTGGCATGGCGGCCTGCTTCGGTCTTGCGTTCGTTGATCTGAATATTCGGTTGGATGGCGGTGACCATGATGGTCGGTCGTTGCGGGTCACCGTTCAATACGGCAGCGCCCCAAACATGGGCCAGTACCAGCATGAGTGCGATGATCAGGACAGATTGACGCGCTTGCCGAAGGAAGAGGCCGGCTACCGCTGCATTCCCCATGGCCACGAGGAACGTCACGCCATGTTCGCCGACGAGGCTCGCGACCTGCAGGATGGCGAGGTTGTGGTGTTGCGTCTGCGCCAATGTGCCCCAGGGGAGCGCGAGAAATCCGGCATGGGCGCGCAGATAATCGAAGACGAGCCACAGGACCGGCGCCGCGACCACCAGTGGAACACGGCGACGGGTTAGTGAAGCCGTTGCCGCAGCCCAGGCAGCGGGGTACGCGCCGACATACAGTGCGAGCACGATCGCATGGCGCATGTCGAAACTCGGCACTTCAAACAGCCAACCGTAAATGCCGAAGCTGGCGACGATTCCGGTGACCAGTCCGAGCCCGGCTGCCTGCAGCGGTTGTAATCCCTGCAGGGCGATCATGAGGGGAACCAACGCTACCCAACCGAGCCAGCCGATGTCGGGTGCGGGTAGCGAGCCAATCAACAACGCGGCAGACAGAATGGCGAGCATGACTCGTGCGAGTGAACGCTCCCAGAGACGCGGCGAGGCACGCGATAGGGACTCGGGCGGGCGGCATTCGTCCAGTAGGATCATCGGGGGCATCCCGGCTGCGGTGCTCCA
>JBDTWG010000535.1:0-2382 GCA_040006855.1 Nitrospira sp. | reverse complement strand
CCGGGAACGCGTCGCCAGAAACGATCCCCACGGACATGCACAACACAACCCCCAATGAAAGACCCAGATTACGCGGATACTGGCTCATCAATGACCCTCCCTGCAGCGTGAAGCACTGTTCGGCCTCCTAAGCGACGGCACCCGCCGCTTCTGCCGCCGTCGCGTGCGTCTTGAGCGACTGCGGTCGTGTCGTGTGAAGAATGCTGCGGGCCTGGGCGGTCTCTTCCGCCGTGCCGTGGGCCAACAGAATGAACTTATTAGATTTGAGCGCCGTTTCGTAATCCAGCACACTATCTTTGGGGATGCCTATGCTGTACAACCCGGCCCCAATAGCGCTCAAGCCTCCAGTGATGACCGCCCCTTCGAGCGCGCCGATAATCCAGGCGACTAGAGGCCCCGCGACGAGGACCGGTCCGATGCCAGGGATGGCGAAGAATGCGGCGCCAACACACCAGCCCAGACTCCGCCCCAAAAGCCTCCCAGTTTTCCCCAGTATTTCATCCGCTCGCCGGTGTTGTAGTATCCCACCACGTGTTCTTCCGTGTGGTAATCCTTGCCGACGATCGAGAGCTTGGCAATGTCGAAGGCCGCGCGTTTCAATTCTTTGATCGCCGCCTCGGCCTCGGTGTGTGTGTTGTAAATGGCAACGACTGCCTGTTGTTCATTCATGGCTACGCTCCTTTTTTCGATCCGGGCCAGAGATATCCGGGCCTCAATGCTTGATGGTTCCAATGCCTATCCAGACACTGCAATACGTGATCCTCGCAGATAGCTAATTAAACCTACGTATCATAGCAACACGCTACGCACACGGATCGTGGCAAAGTACGATCCCGATGCTGAGGCGCGAGGTTTTCACACTGCGCGAAGTGTGCGGATTGAGCGTCTTCTTCATGTGCCGCGCTCCATGGCTGAGAACCTCTCGCGCATTTCAATGACCATGCCTTGGTCATTTCCCCGAACTCCAATTGCACGGAGGGGGGCTTGATGGGTAGCGGCGACATCATCCTCATGCCTTCATGACGAACACATCTTTTCTAGATGTGTGACGAACATGCCTTTCTACGGTCCCGTCCGAACCACGTCCATCCAGTCTATTCGCGGATGGCCAAGAGATCTTTCATCGCGCCTCACTATTCACGGTCACTGATCCAAGATAGCGAACAGAGAGGTTGCAGTATGGTCAATAGTGCTCACTGCAGAAATATAATGGGGGAGCAGTGCGGCACGGTCTCCGCAAATTACTGAGTCGTCAGACGCGTTTAGTCGTGGTGGATGCTATTGAGGAGGGAACTATGCACGTGCAGTCCCCGTCGTACTCAATGAACCCCAGCTTCTTGAACTTATTCATCAAGAAACAGACGCGTGACCATGTGGTACCGATCATTTCAGCCAGCGTTTCTTGACTGATTTACGCGATGACCGGCTCTGGCTTGCCATCTTTGCCGAAGTGGCCAACAACCGCAGCACACGAGCCAAACGCTTCTCGCTGGAAATAAAGAGTTGATCCACCAAATCCACTTGCAAGCGCACGTTGTTAGACAGCAGATATTTTATAGAGGTGAATGTCCTGAATGGATTTGAATCAGGCCATCTTTGGGTTGTGAATGTAGTGCGCCTCGTCGTTAAAGATGGCCAATTCCTCGATTTCGCGGACTATCTCGTCCAAGTCCGTGTTGCTGTCGGTGGTTTTGTCGACAGGCTTTGGCCCGAAAGGAGAAAGGAAGTAATTGCGTAAGTCGTCGTCCTCTAACGAGGGGGCGGCAACCTCATCGAGAAAGACCCGATGAATGTTAGTCAGGAACAGATTCCCGGTGCCGCGGACGACGCGTATGTCGTCCTGGATGTGCAGGGTGAGCTGAAAGTCGTCCCGCCAGTTGCGTTCCTCGTGCCCATTGCTGGGCGAGATCGGATCATTGAAGAAAGGGGCAATTCCATGAGACTTGCTACCATGAAGATCGTGCACTACCCTTTCTTGAATAGATCATTCTAGACCAATGTAGAACGCCGATTAGCAAGTCACCCGTTTGAGCGAATCAGGGGAAGACGTCTTAAAGGGTATTACTGAGCAATTGAGTCTGTGGTCATGAAGGCAAGAAGAGCCTTCGAGAGAGGTCTCGAAGGCCTTGGGATGGGGGCTCCCCGGCCACGACAAATCCCAGCACTGGGAACTTACTGATCAGGTCACTAAATAGTGCGTAGTGTGCTATCATGCGGGCATGCCTAGACGAACGGATGCCAGGACCTTGGAGCCGTCGGCGCTGCACCTGTTGCGTCGACAGGTGGTGCGGGCGGTGCGCGGCGGAATGCCGCAGACCGAG
The DNA here is from genome assembly GCA_040006855.1 of Nitrospira sp. Lineage (GTDB taxonomy): Bacteria > Nitrospirota > Nitrospiria > Nitrospirales > Nitrospiraceae > Nitrospira_A. The sequence goes on along the minus strand of JBDTWG010000535.1, from coordinate 61 downwards.
GCCGCGCGCACGTTCGGGGCGAGCCTGCGAGCGGTCAGCAAGTGGAGGCGGCTCGACCGGG
>JBDTWG010000534.1:0-2383 GCA_040006855.1 Nitrospira sp. | reverse complement strand
CGATGCCATCGTCCAAAGTAAGGGCGATAGTAGCGCGGACCCCACGCATAGGGGCGGCCGTAGTAGGGCGACCCATAGAGCCAGGGACGGCCTAGATACAGGCCAAAGCCTACGGACGGATACCCGTAGAGTAGTCCTGGGGAAACATACCCGTACGTGGAAACTGAGGACGATGGTTCGGACATCTGACGCTGGAGATCGGCAGTCATGGCGCTCTGTCGATCGGCCTGATCTTTCAGCTGACCCACGGTGCTCTGCTGGAGATGCACCTCCGCTTCCAGCTTTGAAATTTTTTCACGCTGGATTTCGATAAAGGCTTGGAGGCATCGAGTATGCGCGTCGCCGGTGTAGTTGGAACATTCCCAAGGGCCGGAGGTGTCGGCGGCGCGGAGAGGAGCGATGGGGAGGATTAGGCAGAGTCCCACCATCAAGGAGAAGCACCATTGATGCGAAAGGCCCATTCGTCTGATCATTAGAGGTGCCATTGACTTCCTCCCGGGCTATCTAAGATCAGCCTATCATGCCCACGTTGGCGAAGACCATATCAGGCTATCAGGGAAATGGAACGCACCGCCTTGCCATGGGTTGACATCAGGTCGAGTGGAATGGTTCCCTGCCGTCGGGAAGACATGTGGAAAGGAGACTGAGAATGGCGGATAAGCAGGTGATCGCAGTCGTTGGGGCGACAGGGATGCAGGGGGGTGGATTGGTGCGGGCCATGCTGGCCGATCAAGCGAGCGGCCTAACGGTTCGTGCGTTGACGCGGGATGTGAACTCGAACAAAGCGAAGGAACTTGCACGACTGGGGGCGGAAGTGGTGGCGGCCGACGTCCATGATGTCGACAGTCTCAAACGCGCCTTTGCCGGAGCCTATGGAGCCTTTTGTGTCACCTTTTTCTGGGCACACATGTCCCCGGAGAAGGAATTCGCCGAGGCCCAGGCGATGGCCACTGCGGCCAAGGCGGCAGGTGTGCAGCATGTCATTTGGTCGACGCTGGAAGATACTCGTCGATGGGTGCCTCTCACTGATAATCGCATGCCGACGCTCATGGGGAAGTATAAGGTGCCGCATTTTGATGTGAAGGGTGAAGCGGATCAGCTGTTTAAGCAGCTCGGCGTGCCGACGACATGTTTGCTGACATCCTTCTATTGGGACAATCTCATCCATTTCGGCATGGGCCCGAAAAAAGGATCGGACGGCAGGCTTGAGTTCACCCTGCCGATGGGTGAGGCGAAGCTGCCGGGTATCGCGGCCGAAGACATCGGGAAGTGTGCGCTGGGGTTGTTCAAAAAGCGGGACACGTATCTTGGCAAGACTGTCGGTGTGGCGGGTGAGCATCTCACCGGAACCCAAATGGCCGCTGCGCTCACGAAGGCGCTCGGTCAAGAGGTGCGGTACAACTCGGTACCCCCGGAGGTGTATCGGACGTTTGGGTTTCCCGGCGCCGATGATTTGGGCAACATGTTTCAATTCAAGCGCGACTTTGCGGCGGCGTTCTGCAGCGCCCGCGATCCCGCGTTTGCCCGGACCCTCAATCCCGGGTTGCAGACATTTGCGCAATGGCTGGAGGCGAACAAGGCACAGATCCCCCTCTCATAGCGGAGGAGGCGATTGGAGTCGATGGATGACAGGCGGGAATCTACCATGGCTGGTGGTGAACCCATTATTCGGCACGCATGTTCCGTGCGTGTGCTGAAGATGAGAGCATTCTTGCAGGGCTCAAAAAGGTGGTCCAGCGAGGTCCACGGCGCGAAGGATAATGAGCGCCACCTTTGTGGACGCCGGCGAGAGGGTGAGCCGGCCTTGTCCCGCGCCGAGGCGTCACCTTCTTACCCTCCCGCCCCGAGCCTGTCGGGACAGGCTCTTTTCCCAGTGGGGGTGCGATGAGGGGCTGAACGATCCGAGAACAAAGCTGGCGGCCTTTTCAGCCACCTGCTAGGACGGAACTTTTTGTTGCAGCTTCTGTTTGTTAGCGTGGCAGGACAGCTTGAGGGGGTTGCATCGCACGCGCTGGATCTTGATCGAGCGAGAGCCGTAAGCGCCCACAACGATTTTCGATTCGGACGTTCGCTCTCCGCTTACGGATCCTGGGAAGGAGGCGAGCGTCGTCAGCACGCAGATCGAGAGGACTGCCACGAACCATGCGAAGTAGATCGAGTACCGCATGGCCTATTCCTACCATAGAGTGAGGAGAAGTCAACGAAACGGTCGTTCTCAGCCGAGCCGTTCCTCACGTCGTCTAGGATGAGGCGGTGCGAGCCACGGGCCTGCTCGTCTCGCGCATTGCACGCCGCATACGCTATCGGTACAATCCCCCTCGCACGTCATCGGTTGTTGGCGCTGGCTCCGGCATCACGCGAATGGTCCCATGCTGTTGTCGTT
>JBDTWG010000533.1:0-2391 GCA_040006855.1 Nitrospira sp. | reverse complement strand
CCCTTCCCAGTCCATCGATGGTCATGACGGCATCGCCCATCGACTGCACCACCGTATTCAGCCAGCGGCCCCGCTGTTCTGCCATCCCCGAAAAACGATGCCGAAACAGAGCCAGCTCCACCGCCGCACGCAAATCGCTGCTCACAAACGGCTTGATCAAGTAGGCTAGCGGCAGCGTAGGTCTCGCCCGCTCCAGAGTCTCTTCATCCGAAAAGGCCGTCAGGTAGATCACGGGAATGGCGTACCGAGACTGAATCATTCCTGCCGCTTCAATGCCATCCATAGGCCCCTTTAGTTTGATGTCCATCAGAATCAAATCCGGCCGATGTTCACCAGCCAACTGAACCGCCTCGGTTCCGGTGGACACCACGCCGACCACCAGATAGCCGAGCGATCGAAGCTGACGCCTGATGGCTTCAGCCACCACCACCTCATCATCCACGATCAGAATCTTTGCGTACGCCATGGTGCATCCAGAGGGAACGAGACGAGGTTATGACCTAGTGGCCTTTATCCCGAACACCATTCGGCCCCCCAATCTGGGTGCCAGTATTCATAGCGTCCCATTGCACACCTGTTCACACGCTCCTCATGCACGCAAGGTAACGCAACTAACATGCCACCCAGGGCCCTCAGCGTTGTCGTCATGTTATGAAGCAGGAGGCCCATGTGCGGCCATACAGCACCGGTGGTTTTTGGACAATACTTGGACAGATTAGGCTGGCACGAAGAAAAAGGAACCGGTTCGCCGCAGCCACCATGGCTGTGTTACCATGCCGTTTTCCTTAGGAGCCTACCCAGGATGCCGTGGCATATTCGTCCGTTTATTTACACCCTGCTTGGAATGACTTTCGCGCTCTGCCTAAGGCCTCAGATAGCGCAGGCACAAGCGCCGACTGATTCCTCTGCGACCACCGAACAATCCTGCAGTTTCGGCATGGCGAAAGGTGATCCCCTGCACCAGTGCCATGTACCGATCCCGTCCGGATGTGTCATCGCCCACTTCCCCGGCACCAAGAAACCCTGGACGACCGTCTCTAAAGCAGGCCGAACCTTCTGCACATTCGAAGACAAAACCACGGATTGGAAGACTCGCATCACCGGCCAATGTACCCGCTGCGATTCCACCCAGTGCACCGGGCAGTTTATGGTACGGTTCGATTGCTCGAAGCCCTAATGTCCGCCACGCTTACGGCCATCATCAAACAAGCCGCCCGCGATCTCGGCTTCGATGTCGTGGGTATCAGCGTCTTGCCCGCTGAGCCAATCCACTCGCCGAACCACGATCGCTCCTCTCCCGCCGGAGACCTGGTCGGTCGATTGCACGAATGGCTTCGACGGGGATTCCATGCCACCATGGCCTGGATGGCCCGCGACCCTGAACGCCGTGCCGATCCAACCCTGGTGCTACCCGGCTGCCGTTCCATTATTTCCGTCGGCATGAACTATTACACGGAGCAGCGAGCCGACGAACGCCCGGGAAATGGGCGCATCGCCCGTTATGCCTGGGGCATCGACTACCATCAAATCCTCGGCGACCGGCTAAGCCAGCTGGCCGAGCGCATCACCACCCTGGCTCCAGATAGCCGTCATCGCGCCTATGTCGACACGGGGCCGGTCATGGAAAAGGCCTGGGCTCAGCAGGCCGGTCTCGGCTGGATCGGGAAACATTCCAGCCTCGTCTCGACAGAATTCGGCTCCTGGCTACTCCTGGGAGAAATCCTGACGACGCTGGAATTGGCTCCGGATGAAGGGGGAACCGATCTCTGCGGAAGCTGCACTCTCTGCATCCAGGCTTGCCCGACGGGCGCCATCACCGAACCCTACGTCGTCGATGCCGGACGCTGCATCTCCTACCTGACCATCGAACTTCGCGGCAATGAACCGTCGATACCGGATGAGCTCCGGCGAAAGTTGGGCAACCGGATTTTCGGCTGCGACGATTGTCTGGACATCTGCCCCTACAACGTCCAGGCCAGACCAACCAACGAACCAGGCTTCCAACCCTCCACACTCACCAGCGCCCCCTCGTTACTGGCTCTGACAAAGATGGATGAGCAGACGTTCGCCGCGACCTTCAAGCACAGCCCCGTCCGCCGCGCAAAATATCTGGGGCTCCAACGCAATCTGTCCTGGGCAATGACCAACGAACCCATGTCCGCTGATCGCGCACTTGCTGTACCTCCATCGAAAGCCGATCTGTAACCTGTCCCACTGTTTCTCCCCGGCCGATAGTGGTAGGCTACGGTCTCATGTCCTGAGTCGTACGGGGACTCACCTCAACCGGTTGCGAGGCCATGCACGCACCCACCCTCCTGATTGTCGAAGATGAAGAACGGATGCGGCGGCTCTTCGAGCTGGTGCTGAAGCCGGCCGGGTATGAGCTGCTGT
>JBDTWG010000532.1:0-2391 GCA_040006855.1 Nitrospira sp. | reverse complement strand
CCCGCGATATCGTTACTCCTCTCGTGAGAAATCGTTGACGGATTAGAGTTATTCTGCCATTCTTTTTTACGGCACCGATGTGATGGGGAAGTTTACCGACGAGGGGAGCGACATGGCGAAGAAGATGCAGCGGCAGGTGGCGGTAGTGGGGCTGGGATACGTCGGATTGCCGATTGCGGTGGCGTTCGGAAAATATGCCCCAGTTATTGGATTTGACATTAATAAGACGAAGGTCGATGAATTGCGCAAAGGCGTGGATCGGACCGGGGAAGTCTCGCCGCAGGACCTCAAAGCCAGTCGAGTTCGCTACACCTCAGAGCCGAGTGATCTTAAAACGGCCGACTTCATTATCGTCGCGGTGCCAACTCCTATTAACGACGCGCTCCAACCTGATCTCACGGCACTGAAGAAAGCCTCGGAGCTGATTGGTTCTAATCTGTGTCCTGGCGCCATCGTCGTGTATGAATCGACGGTCTATCCCGGCGCCACCGAGGAGGACTGTCTCCCGATCCTTGAAAAGGCGTCTGGCCTCAAGAGCGGCATCGATTTCAAGGTCGGTTATTCGCCTGAGCGTATCAATCCCGGCGACAAGGAACATACCCTCGAAAAAATTATCAAAGTCGTCTCCGCGCAAGATGAAGAGTCGCTGGAAATTGTCGCCCAGACCTATGCCATCGTGGTGAAAGCCGGTATCCATCGGGCATCCAGCATTAAAGTGGCCGAGGCGGCGAAGGTCATTGAGAACACACAGCGCGATCTCAATATTGCCCTCATGAACGAGCTGGCGTTGATCTTCCATCGGCTGGGTATCGATACAAGGTCGGTGCTTGAGGCCGCGGGGACGAAATGGAATTTTTTGAAGTTCAATCCCGGTTTGGTCGGTGGGCATTGTATTGGGGTGGATCCCTACTACCTGACAGCAAAAGCTGAGTCTGTTGGATATCATCCTGAGGTTATTCTAGCCGGACGACGGATCAACAACAGCATGGGCAAATATGTGGCTGAACAGACCATGAAACTCTTGAGCCAAGTTGAACGACCGGTCAGCGATCTGCGAGTTGGCGTGCTGGGCCTGACGTTCAAAGAAAATGTGCCGGATTTGCGAAATAGCCGAGTTCCGGATATTGTGAATGAACTCAAAGAGTATGGAATTCAGGTCGTGGTCCATGATCCTCTCGCGGAGCCGGAAGAAGCGGTCGGGGAGTATGGCTTGCGGCTGTCACCGTGGGAACAGCTGAAACAATTGGATGGGATCATATTGGCTGTTGCGCATCGAGAGTACCTGCAAATGGGGCTGCCCGAGTTGCTCAAACCCCTGCGCAAGCAGCGCAACAATGTCGTCGTGGACGTCAAGAGCGTATTGAGCCCAGACGCATTGCCAGGCTCCGTTAAATATTGGAGGTTGTAAGCTGTATTCAGTGTGAGAAGTGAGCTTCCTGAGCCGCTCTTTTCCTGTTCTGCCGGAGTCCATTCGATTCGGTTTATCTCTCACGGTCCGCAGGTTCTGTCTCGTTGCTTGCCTTTCCATACAACAGTAATGCCGGAAGGCATTAATGCCTCGTCTCGTATCTGCCGAAAGAGGTACGAGACGATGGCACGGCGCCGCCCGTGCAAAGCGAGAAACTGATTGTCGCCTATGATGCAGTTTGATATACCAAAGAGGTTGTCACCTTGTTGATCCGATTTATGCGCTCATCCCTCCGCGCGACACACGTCGACATCACGCGTCCTTCGATGCTCCGTCTGCTCCTCTCGGCAGTCGGCATGCTGTGCTGTATTGTCACGACAGCGTGCGGAACGTTGACGTCTCCTGACGTCAAGCGAGGCGACCAGCATCTCGCGGCGGGAAATTGGGAAGAAGCCACCGTGGCCTATCGTCAGGCTCTCAAGGACGATCCGTTCGAACCCTCGCTTCAGAATAAATATGCGATCGCAAGAGAACGGGCAGCTGCCATGCATGAAGAGCGGGGTCGGCAGCTCCTGAAGGATCGCCAACTGGATCAGGCAGCCGACGAATTCAAACGTGCCTTGACGATCGAGCCGACGAGCAAGGACCACGAATCTGGTCTGACCGAAGCGTTCCGCTTAAAGGAAGCTCGCGATCGTTATCGGGAAGCAGAGCGGCTGGTGCAACTGGGCCGAGTGGGTGAGGCCATGGAGGTGTATCAGCGGGCGGTGGAACTCGATCCCACGTATAAGGAAGCACTGGAGGGTGTGGCTCGGCTTTCGGAAGAACAACATGCTGTGGGTCGGGACGACCGGCAGAAACAACCTGTCACTTTGCAGTTCCGTAATGCCGGATTGAAGGAAGTGTTGGAAGCCTTGGGCAAGGCCGCCCGAGTCAATTTTGTGTTTGATAAAGATGTGCGCAATGACCCCGTGACCGTCTCG
>JBDTWG010000531.1:0-2402 GCA_040006855.1 Nitrospira sp. | reverse complement strand
TGGGCCGCCCGTCGGCGCGAACGGCGCCGCGGCGCTTGCCGGACGGCAAGTCTTGCTCGATGACAATCGGCGTGGCCGGCTGCGATTGCCCGCGCAGGGCGCGAACCAAAAAATCCACGGTGCCGGGATCCTCAAAGAAGTTCACGTGGTTGACCGGATTCTGCTGCGTGAGGTTCCCGCCTAATCCAAAGCAACCGACTCGATCTCCTGGAATGGTGACCGCAGCTCCGCTTCCCGCATCCACGCGCCAGCCGCCTTCTGTCGGCACCACGAGATCGTTGGCCGACGCAAAAAATAGATCGGCTCCCGCATCGATGATTCGCTGCAGCACGGTGGCGTCCGGCTCGAAATTCGCGACCAGCGCCGAGTAGGCTTGGTTCGGGGGTCCGGGCGCAGCTTGCAAGAACCGAATGATGTCGCCCTTGTTATCCATCGAGGCCAGGCCGGGCAATCCGCCGACAATGCGATGAGCGATCCACGACAAGGCCTCACTGACGAATTCCATGCCCGTCGTGAATGGGTTTTCGGGGAACAGCTCCAATACATTAGACAGCCAGTTGGTGTATTGAGTGACATGGTCCGGCGAAGCCAGGGGTGTCCCTTCATTCGGGCTGGCGACGAGCACGGCACGGCCTATGACAAATCGATCCGCCAGCGCTCCAAATAGGTCTCGCCGTTCCACCACATGCCGTAGTACCAAGCCTCCGCGCGAATGGGTGATGACGTCAAAGGTCGTTGGGCGATTGGGCAGGGCCTCGAGCAACATCTGCACATTGTCCTGGGGGGTACGGCTCAGAGTGAAATGATCGAAACCATAGATGCGATTGCCGTACAGGTCCTGCAGTTCTTCAAAGAATGTTTTGCCGTTCCTGCCCTGCGTCTGCGCCAGTCCGTGAAAGGCCGCTTTCGTACTGGAAAACGTGCCGTGAAGAAAGAGGAGATTGCGTTCCGATGTGCTCAGCGTCTCCACGTCTGCAGTGGACAGGCCCTGGTCCCCACCGAGGCCTTGGGCGGTCACGGAAAGCCACCCTTCACGTTGTTTTTTGAGTTTCCACGTCGCGGTTTCCCAGAGTAACGCGAGCTTGGAGAGCGCGAAATCGGCGATTTTGCCCGCGATCTTGAGGACCACAGTCTTGATAGCTGCGCTGATAAAACCTCGGCGGCCATCGGCGTCGACGAGGGGAGCGGCCGGCACGGGAATCGAAAACCGATAGATTCTTCGAGCGGCTCGCCGCATGCCGCGCCGAGCCGGTTCTGTCGGCATATGAAAGCGAATCGCCCCGGAGGCGTACCGTGTCATGACGACGTATGCTTCATCCGGGCTGCCTTCGACATCCAAGGTGAGCGGGGCCGGCGCGGCTTCTCCTCGACGTGCTTTCGGCGTAGCCACGAGGGTCTGTTCGACTTCCCAGCGGCTCGTCGCCGTGAGATGGGCTACGAAGGGATCCGGCGCCTCAGCGGCGGCGCGCCGCCCTGCGCGAATAGGGCCCGCAGCACGAACGTCCCATCCCTCCGCCGTCGACCAGGTGACCTTGCCTGATTTTTTCTGCGCCATGATATGCCCCCAGTTCTGTCGGTATGACTCAGGTAACCGTGTTGTCGGATCGCATGGCGAACCATTCCGATTCTCGAACCGTTACGCGTCACTCAGAACGACCCCGAAACGACCTCTGTGTTACGAGCGACGACACCGGTTCGACGCGCTTATCCCACAATGGGAGAAATCAGGCAAGCCTTTCGTGAAGAGAACTTGCGAAATGTATGTATGCTTATCGTAGGGAATGATTGTGGGCCGCGCATGCGGGAGATGCAGACATATCGAACCGGTGATAGCACGCGGTGTCTGCGGGCAGCTCAGTCTTCCATAGACTGCTGAGCGGCCGCAGAAATTGTCCGAAGAAGGAGCGCATGGTCATACGGCTTGGGAATCCAAGCGCAGGCGCCTCGAAGCACCGCGAGAGTCGACAGTTCCGGCTGATCGCCCGAGACTAGCACGACCGGCGTCTGGGGCCATACGATGTGACTGATCGTCATGAACTCCAACCCATTGAGCCGAGGCATGTGATAGTCGATGATGACCACCTCAAACTGGCTCCGCTTCATCTGCTCTAACGCCTCGACGGGGGTGCCGACGGCATGGACCCGATAACCGGCGTTTTCGAGGATCAGGGCGAGCAGGTCTCTGGCCTGATGATCATCTTCCACGACCAAGACTCGTTTCTCACCTCCGACCACGAGGCGCTCCATTATCTTGTGAGGGCAGCGACCGCATGTCCCGCCTCCTGCTCGGCCTCTCTCAGCGGTGGCGCCAACAGAGAGGGCCCCTTGATGCGCTCCAAGGTCTCCACAATGCGCTCACCTCTTCCCCAATCGCTCCACAGCAAATTTCTGATGGGTACCAC
>JBDTWG010000530.1:0-2407 GCA_040006855.1 Nitrospira sp. | reverse complement strand
TCCTTCTGTCATAGCAGCATCTCTGCGCGTGGTCTTGGCCAAGTCACCGGGCAGGAGCGCCTCCACACCCCCCACCATGCCGAGGTGCGTTTTTTTGTCACCGATCGCGGTATCTAAATGAGCCACCTCCTACAATCACTCTCGATATTAGTCGCCATCGGTGCCCCACTCTTTGCCAGCCTTGCGATCGCGCTGCTCGGAGAGCGTCACAGAGAGCGCAGTGCCGAGATCGGCATTGTGGCGTTGGCCCTTTCAACTTGCGCTGCCCTCCTATCGCTCTATCAACTCAGTGGCGACCCCACTCCCTTTCGGCTGTCCGGGCCGCCGTCATCTCTCATTCCCAGCTTGCTTGTCGATCGGCTCGCCGCGGTCATGATGGTGCTGATCACCGGCGTGAGTCTCGTGATCCACGTCTATTCCCAACGCTACATGCGCGACGATCCAGGCTATCTCAGATTCTTCGGCCTGTTGAGCCTCTTGACCTTCGTGTTGTTATGCCTCGTCACCAGCGGGCATTTGCTCTGGCTTTTCCTGTCCTGGCATGCCGTCACCTGGCTGCTCAGGAGCCTGCTCACCTTCCATGCCGGGAGCGCCGCGGCCAGACAGGCGGGACGCACGACCCTGCGGGTGCATGGCATCGGCGACGCCGCCTTTGTCTGCGCCATCATGCTGGCCTATGCGACCTTCCACACATTCGACCTGTCAGAACTTTTCGAACTGGCGAACGGTGCCGCCGGTACCACGGTGTTCTGGGAGGGCACCTGGTTTGAAATACGATCCGTGACGCTGATCACGCTCTTGCTGGTCATCACCATCATGACCAAATCCGCGCAGTTTCCCTTTCACGTGTGGCTGGCCGGCACCATCGAAGCCCCGACCCCCGTATCAGCCATGCTGCATGCAGGCATTGTGAACGCCGGAGGATTCCTCGTAAACCGGTTGGCGCCTCTGTTTGGGATGGCCCCCACCACGCTCTACGTGCTCTTTATCGTCGGTACGCTGACTGCCCTGATCGGAGCGGCCACCATGTTGACCCAGTCCAGCATCAAACGGACCCTCGTCTATTCGACCATGGGCCAGATGGGATACATGATCATGGAATGCGGGCTTGGGGCATTCGCGCTGGCCGTGTTCCACCTCTGTGCCCATGGCCTATTCAAAGCCACGTTATTTTTGAATTCCGGGTCGAACATCCACAAGGCACGAACCGAATTCAAACTCCCCGACTCGCACAGCGTTCGGGACACCAGAGAATTTGCTTTCTTGCCATGGCTCACCGGACTTGCCATCACGCTTATTCTCCCCTTGATCATCGTGCTCATGGCGCATGGATTGGTGAACATTCCCCTCTTCGAGACGCAAGGCACCCTGATTTTTCTCTTCTTCGCCTGGGTCACGTCCGCTCAAGCCACTTTCAGTCTCTATCGGCTCAACGCCGTGGGGTCATGGAAGGTGTCCTTCACGATGGTCGCCACTCTGACCCTCATCGGCCTAACCTATCTGTGGGCCGGAGAAGCCTTCACCCACTTCCTCTACCCGGCCCCAGGCCAAGTGGCGACCTATTTTGAAGCGGCCGCGTGGAATCAGCGTCTCTTCGATTCCATCGTCGCCCTTTCTACATTCCTCATCGTGGCCGTGTGGGTGATCCTCTACGGCAAGGCCCACGGGATGCGATTGCTGCTTCCTCACCGCCTCGACGAACTCCGCGACCGCCTCTACGTCGCCCTGTTAAATGGTCTTTATGTCGAAGCCCTGCTCCGTGCGGCTGGAGCCACCCTCTGGCGCAAGCCGGGCGGTCGACGCGACAGGCGGTCGCCTGAAGGACTGGCTCAATGACCACGCCCCGTCTACAGCCATTCACCGATGCGCAGCGAATGGAGTTGCGGTCCTACGTGCAATTGGCGGGGGAAGCCATCGCGCAATATTGGCCGATGCGCACGTTCATCCATCACAATCCGCTCCATGGTTTGGAATCGTTGCCGTTCGAGGAGGCGGTGAAGCGAGGCGCGCAGCTCTTCGGCGGACGGGGATACCTTCGTAATGAAATCTTTCGCGGCTACTTGCAGCAGGGGCGCATCCTCAGCAGGGACCTGCGCGAAGCACTGGCCCCCCTCGCGGCCGACAAAGAAGTCATGTTTGGAGAGCGTCGTACGACCCACCTCGATGTGCTGATCGCCTCCATGAGCCAGGGGGTCACCGAGCCATCCCCCTGTGGAAACGGGGTTGCCGGCGAGACGGAGGCGGACTCAGCGCTCATCGAAGCCCTCGCCCTTCGTCTCGCGATGATTCTCCCTACGCAACCGGCCGACTCTCTACTACCTCCCCCGCAATGGGATTCCATTGCCTTACCAAGTCGCGAAACCCTCAGCACCTGGTGCGATCAAACTCTGGGCACCACGATTGTTGA
>JBDTWG010000529.1:0-2426 GCA_040006855.1 Nitrospira sp. | reverse complement strand
ATCTCGCCAGTGGATTCGCTGTTTCATGCCCCTTCCTGGAAGTTTAATATCGGGATGCAGACTATCAAACATGGAACCTGCGAACTCTGCAGCAATTGGAATCTCAGCGGTGGCATCGGCGCAGCCACCGACACCCATCTGCTTCGCCGTGAGGTCTGGTTTGCGTTTGCGGAAGTGGAGGGGAACTACAGCCGGGCCTATGAGGAGCGCCATCGCATCGGCGGAGGCGCATCGGTAGGCTTTTATGCCGATCTTACCGAACGGTGGCGGATGTTGGCCTCGACGACGTATTTGCGGTATGCGTTGGGCGAGACGTCCGACGACTTGAGATGGTCGGTGGCGCAACGCTATACCGTCGCTCAAAATTTGGCGTTACGGATGGAATACAACCATCGCGATCATGACAACGACGTGTTGTTCACCGTGCAGGCGTTTTTCTAGACCGGCTGCTCGCTCATATTCCTGGATTATCGAACGGCAGGCACTGGGAGGTGGAATGGAGAACTACGACTGTTCTTTAGTGAGCCGTCAAGTCTTCATGCGTCCTGAATCGCGCGAGTAGACGAACTCTTACATCCAAACGAGATCATTTGTTTCACATTGACAAGATTAGGCCCCTTACTTATACTTCGCGTCAGTTTAACTCCCGACAACTGTTGGGCACAGTCGGGAGTGTCATCAACCATAACCTCGAGAGGGAGGCCTTATGAAGAAGTTGACCGCGTTGTGTTCTTTGACCTTGATCGGCGCCGCGTATCTCAGCCTCACTGGTTGTCAGATTGTCGCGTCTCCGATGTTGGGCGGTATTTACACCGAAGTGAAGTATGGTGATACGGCGACAGACCATGCGACCGCCACGAAAGAAGGCAAGGCCTGCGGCATGTCCATCCTGGGCTGGGTAGCAACTGGTGATGCCAGCGTGACGGCGGCGAAAGCGGCCGGAGGAATCAACCAGGTGGCTTCTGTCGATCACACTGCTAAGAATATTCTCGGCATTGTCGGCGAATGGTGCACGGTCGTGAAGGGCAGCTGATCTCCGTTTCTATTCCTCTGAAAAAGGGTCTTCGGGATGAATCCCGAAGACCCTTTTTCTTTCTTCGTTCCCCTGCCACCTGCATGGTACGGTACAACCAGTATGCGGCTCCTCGTCTGCGTTCTCATCGTGCTTGCTTCACTGGGGGTTCCATCTGCTGGACACAGTGCCGAATTCGGCGACATCGACCTCAGTGTCTACATGCTGGGAAGCTGGCCGCGTGATCAGAATCTATACAATCAGGGAACGACGGTACCGGCTTCGATCCAACAGGGAATTGGCGCTGGCCTCAAGGTAGGACTATTCCCGCATTTTGCCAAAAGAATAATTGGGATTGAGCTCGATTCATTCGGTCATGGGGGGGCACTGTCTTTTCCAAACAACGCGAATGGACACAACAACGGCATTGGTCGCTCCAATCTCTTGGTCCTCAATACAATGTTTAACCTGGTTCTGCGCTATCCTGGCGAGGTGGTCATGCCCTATGTCGGGATCGGTGCTGGATGGTCGCATGGCACCCTCCTTAATCCCAATATTACCGGACGGGCTGATAAGGACTTCGACTCTGCTCGTGCGCTCGGACATCAGTACTTGGCGGGAGTGCGGACCATGGTGAGTCCGAAAGTATTCATCTTCGGAGAGTATCGGTACTTTTCTGCGAACTATCACTGGGAAGGCTTGGCGGTAGATTTTCGCGCGCATTACGGACTGTTCGGAGTCGGTCTGCATTTTTAATCGACAATGGGTATGATCGGCTTCGTACCATTCGATCTCCTTGGTTCTCGCAACACGCACAGGGAGAATCTTCAAGTATTTCTCCACCATCTATCGCCACCCATAGCATGAGTTTGCTTGATCAATTCTTCGTCTACCATCCGCATCCGTGGGAGGAGCGCGACTGGGCCACAGTCAGCGGCCTCCCGCTGGAAGATGTCTGGTTTCAGTCGGCTGATGGAATGAAACTGTTCGGCTGGTACGTGGAGCAGCCGAACAGCTCCGCCGTGCTGCTGTGGTGCCACGGCAACGCGGGGAACCTGATCCATCGGCTGGAAAATCTCCAGGCGCTGTATCGACTGGGGCTGTCGGTGTTCCTCTTTGACTATCGTGGGTACGGACGAAGCCAGGGGCGACCGTCTGAAAACGGACTCTATTTCGATGCGCTCGCCGCCTACGATTATCTTCTGCATATCCGTCGCATCAGGTCCGAGCGTCTGGTGATCTTTGGTCGATCGTTGGGCGGCGCAGTGGCCGGGGCACTGGCTGCGCAGCGGCCCGCCATGGGGTTGCTGCTCGAATCCTGCTTTCCTTCAATCGAGGCGGTGGCCCGTCACCATTACCTGGGGTTGCCCGTTCATTGGCTGCTGGGCGCCGCATTTCGATTAGAGGATCGGCT
>JBDTWG010000528.1:0-2471 GCA_040006855.1 Nitrospira sp. | reverse complement strand
GTGCGTGGAGGCACGATTTCTGGATGAGATCGACGAGTTTTCCTCAGCGGTTCAGACGAGCCTCTTGCGTATCTTGCAGGAACGTGAGGGAACAAGATTGGCAGACGCCTGAGAAGGCGGATCCATGGGTAGTAGCGGCCACACATTATCAGCTAGCGCAGGATATGGAGAAGGGCACGTTTTGAAAAGATGTGTTGAATCGGACCAAGGTCGCGCGCCTGCATCTCACGCCTCTGCGTGAACGGCTCGAAGATGTTCCCTTGCCGGTACATGCCTTTCTCAGACAGTTCCGCTCCGTATTGGGAAGTCTGGTTCTCCAGGTGAGTCCGGAGGCCCTGCAGATACGTGCCCGAACTGAGGAGTGCCGTAGAATCAGCCATGCTCAAAAGGCACCGCCGTGTAAGTGGAAGATCTTCCGCTGGAGATTCCCCATTCGGAGTTGAGGGTGAACTCTGGGTTGCGCAAACGCCAAGCGGAACGGCCTCGCATGCCGAGACACTCCAAGAAACGGGCGGCAATCGCTCGAAGGCGGCGCGATTGAGGGGCAAGAGCCGCCGCCCGTTCTACGGCCGACTCTCAAAATACGACGCCTCTGCGACACGTGATTCGGCTGACTCTCCGCGATCGTAAACCTGCTCGCGCGGGCAAATTTACCTGCCGGCGCCTCACATCAAACTCAGGCGATTCTTCTCAACGTCACCAGTGCACTCCGTTTTCTTCGAGCTTCTCACTCTTCAGATGAAATGACGTTGGCACACCTGTGACACATCGCGCAGTGCCAGGAATTTGACGTTTTGGTCGAGCGGTGCCCTGACACCTCGTCATAAGTCCCTAGTATTGTGATATCTCGTCCTTAATTTCTTGGCATGATCCTTGATGTTAGTCCTGACTGTTGTGTGACGCTTAATGGTTCTGATGATCAAGGCGGAAATGCGGGCGACAGAGAGACTGGAGTGCCTGGGCGGTGCAGATTTCCCTTAGGCGAGCGACCTGGATCGTAAGATCCAAGGATGATGCATGAATCCATTCGTCGAGTTGGATCTGAGGGAGGAAGCGGAGGGGGTATGGGGCGGATAGGCCCAGATTACCGCGAGGGGCACGTGGCCGAGGCAGACGCGTGCGATTATCGCCGAATCAAGACCCGTGGAAGATCGCTTCTGTGTTAGCTCTGAATTCACATTCAATAACTGTGCGTGATTCTGAAACAAGGAGAGTCAATTATGTGGAATGAGAAATTGGATCTGTTGCATTTCGGTCGCGAAGGGAACGTGGGAACAGTGTTGCCGGAGATCGAGCAGATCACTGCCGAACAGGCGGTGGCCAAACGTCGCCCCGAGGACTTGACTCCTCGTGAATATGAGATTTTGCAGTTGGTCTGGGCCGGACTTACGAATCGTACGATTGCGGAGCAGTTACACATCAGCATTAAGACGGCGGAGGCGCATCGAGCAAACATGATGAAGAAACTTCGCGTCTCCAACATTGCACAACTGTTGAAGACGGCGCTGGAAGAGGGGCTGCTCGCGACACATGCGGGCTGATGGGATTCGCGGCGACCTGCGCTGCGGGGAGAAGTCCCGCTCTCTGTCGGCGGCAGCTTCCTGCGAATCCACCCCTCCTACGGTGCAAATGAGGCTCGCGCCGGCGATAGTGTTTGCAGTAAAATGCCGCACCATCGCAGGAGCTATCCGTGGTCGAACAACGAATTGAAGAAATTACGCGCGCGAACTTGGCCTTCTATGCCGCCTTTGAAAGTCTGGACATGCTCCAGATGGACAAGGTGTGGGCTCACCTTGAGTACGTCACCTGTATCCATCCAGGTTGGAGTCTCCGCAGCGATTGGCCGGCCGTACGCGACTCCTGGGTGTTGATCTTTAACAACACCTTCTCCATGAAATTTGAACTGACCGATGTGCAGATCCAGGTGGCAGGTGATCTAGGCTGGGTCATCTGCACCGAGCACCTGACCAGTCGTCAAGACGACCAACCGGTTGAAACCCGCGTGCTCGCCACCAATCTGTTCGAACGCATCGGCGACGAGTGGTTGATGATTCATCACCATGGCTCGCCCGTGATGGGGTAGTGCGGAGATAAGCCGACCGGCATATACCTCGGTGCTCACGAATCTGTACCGTCCCGCCCACCCCGCTCCACGTATCCCTACAGAGTGATTCGTGAACTGATTTCCCCCGGCACGGCTAGGGAGTGTGGCTTCGGTATTCCCGCAGTGATAAGCTAATACCGCTCCAGGCAAAAAAAGCGGTGTGCGAAGTTGAACCATTCACACAAGCGCGCCGTTCATTCAGCAGCGTAAACCCGCTAAAGCCAGGGTCTGCTGGCAATCGCTCCATTAACCTGTACAGGTGCGCAAACTAGTTCGCTGAGAAGCACCAAGTTCAATTTTGGTATGATTTTTAATGTCCAGTATTGCTGGACATATGATAAACTCCTCACAAGTTTGCCGGTGGAGT
>JBDTWG010000527.1:0-2477 GCA_040006855.1 Nitrospira sp. | reverse complement strand
GTGTGCGGCACAGTATCGTGCACTTGCACCATCAGTTCGCGGAAGCTGTTGTTCACCCCATGGCCGACCGGCTCGTTGGTGTGAATGTCCGCAATCGGGCCGCTGCGGATGTGCTTCCCGGTCTTCGGGTCATGATAGGTAGATCCGACTGGCTCGGCAATGAAGGTGCCGAAACCACCGTGCGGCCACGTGGTCGCACCGAACGCATGGTCGTGCCAGAACACCGTACCCACGTCCGCATCAACCCAGAATCGCTGCCGCACGAATTCCACCGTCACGATGTCATTGGCAGGATGATCGCTCTTCAAGCCTCTGGCCAGCGTGATCGTATTGCCGTTGATCGCCTTGATGCGGGAGATTTCATTCCCCTTCACATTGTCGGCGCCGACGAGGATCAATGTGCCCACATGAAACTGCTTGGCATTCTTCACCGTGATGGTATTGGCGCCTTTCTTGGCCGGCGCAGTGAACACGGTGTTCATCGGGACAGGAAGTCCCTTGGGATTTTTCTTTTCAAGCATCGTGAACGGACGCACCGACTGTTCATAGGAGAAGCCGGTGATCACACCGTCAGACGCCTGGTTATCGAACTGCAGGAAGTGCCAATGGGTATTGATCTTCGATGACTGGAAATTGGTGTAGTCGTCGTCATCCCACTCGCTGGTCAAGGTCCAGTCCACGCAATCATAGATGTTGCCGCGAACGACCAACGGATACTTCAGATCGTCGTTCTTCCGGATTTCTGCTTCCTCTTCGTGCAAGACATAGATCAAACCGTTCGGATCAATGACCGGCGGCTCCTTGCCCGTCTTCTTGGCAATGGTGATCGGAAGCTTGATGAAGTGAACGTTGTAGCTCTTCCGTCCGGCGTTCTCAGGGCAGAGACTCCAGTTGCCGTTCTCACCTGGTAACGCCTGATCGACACTTTCCTCCCCGTTGGCATCCCGACGGATCATCTCCAGCCAGGGCGCGCCCACGTGGTTCGGAGAGAACATCACGCGCTTCCCGAAGTGCGGGGTGAGGTGAGGCCAGGCAACCTTACCCGTCAACGGCTCGAACGTGATCGGATGCCGTTTACCGGGATGAGTCGACTTATACTTAGGATTGTCGATGGTGCTTTCCGGCTCGCTCAACGCACGAGTGCCTTCCCAAGCCCAGTCCAACACCGTGGCATCGTACGACACAATCTGACCCTTCTCGTCATTCTTGTGTCCCGGCTTGCCCATCGTCGGGAGCTGCATTTCAACCCAGTCCTTGATCGTGATCGTGGCTGGATTGGACTTCCAATCGCTCTTGCCCTTTTCGACGATCTTGAAGGACTTGCCGAACCAATCGACCGTCTGACCAATCAACTTGTCCGAGGTGATCGGAGCCCTGATGCGGCCCTTCCGGTCGGGTAATTCACGCAGATCCGGCATGACGTCATTGCGCATGTCGCCCTGCTGAATCGTGTTGTACACCCGCCAATATCCCCACATGCCCGCCACATAGTGGTGCGCCACGTGGCAATGGAAGAGGAAGTCGCCCGCCAACTGCTGGCAGAGACCCGATCCGCACTCCGTCTCCAGGTCCAATGCTTCTGACGGCCCGATCACTTCCACGTCGACACGGTCCGTCTTGGCACGAATGACGGGATACTTGACCGGTCCGTTCACGGCAGTCGTCCAGAGATTCATGTCATCAATGGCGCGTGGGCTACGCGGCCACCGGATGGTTCCACCATGGGGATGGTGGCTATGGAACACTTCCGATCCGCCATGCACCAGACGGAACTTCGCCGGATCGCCCATGTAGGAACGGGGAATCGTCGGGGACGGGTCTCCGAAGGTATAGGAGCTGTACCCCATCGACTCATCCTCGAAGCCGAAATATTCGTGCTGCACGTGCATGTTGTTGATCCCGAACGGCTCGCTGCGATAGTTGATCGCGCGGCCCCCCGGACGGTAGGCGTCCGTCAGCGGATCACGCTGGGGCAAGAAATCGCCCTTCTTATTGACCGGGCGGAAGGCTTCGTCGCCGACTTCATGGTAGGCCAGAACAAATTCGCGAAAGTCAGGACCAGTCCCGTTCTTAATGATGACCTGCCAGCCACTGGTGGCTGGCGTGGGATCACCGGTGCCCAATGGTTCGAGGTATTCAGACCCGCGAGGCTCAACGATGAACGAGCCGAAGAGTCCCATCACCGTCAATTCACGGTCGTTGGCGAACGTGTGGAACTGCCGTACCCCCTCCTGCGTGCTGGGATGGATGTACCACTCGAACTCTCCGCTCTTCTCTTTCGCAACGATCGAATCTGAGTTGGTCGTCGCGGCTGAGGCGCCGGTGGCACTCACGACCATGCTGGAGCCATGGATGTGCAGGCTGACGTCTTCGCCACCTTCCAATTTGTTGCTCAACTTGATCTTGACGCAATCGCCTTGATTGCCGCGAATGGCCAAGGGCTGAATCCACTGCGCTTGCACGCCAGGGATCACCGC
>JBDTWG010000526.1:0-2478 GCA_040006855.1 Nitrospira sp. | reverse complement strand
AGGTTCTGGGATATTCTGTCGCGCCTGTCACGGGAAGAGGGGGTGGCGATTCTGGTCACCACCCATTACATGAGTGAAGCGGAGCATTGCGACCACCTGGCCTTGATGTATGCGGGACGTATCGTGACCGAGGGATCGCCGGCGGAGATGAAATGCGCGGTCGAGCACGAAGCGGGGCAACTGCTCGAGGTCGCTACCGATCGACCGGGTGCGGCGCTCGCCCAACTGGCTTCTGATGGTTTCGAGGGGCTGTCACTATTCGGGACGAAGCTACATCTGCTCTCGCACGACCCATCCGCAGACGAAGGCCGGCTGCGAGGCAGGTTGGCGGAGGGAGGTATTCAGGTGTTGGGCGTGGCGAGGCGCCCGCTGAGCCTGGAGGATGTGTTTGTTTACCGCGTGACAGCATTGGAGCGGAAGGAACATGTGGCATAGCTGAATGGAGGAGACGTCATGCATCCGATTCACCCAATGGTCGTACATTTTCCCATCGCCCTGTTGTTGGCGAGCTGCTTGTTCGATGCCCTCGCGCTTCGCTGGCGTGGTGAACAGTTTCGGGACACCAGCTTGTCCCTGCTGGTAGTCGGAGTCCTGGCGGCCGGTGTGGCGGTGCTCACCGGGCATTTCGCCGAAGAGGCGGTCGAACACAGCGGCATTCCGAAAGAGGCCATTGAACTGCATGAGGAGCTCGGGTTCGCGGTGTTCTGGCTGTTCCTCGCGCTGCTCGGGCTGCGGCTGGCCATGTATTGGGGCTGGATGCGGGAGCAGCACAAGTCAGTGTTGGCCGCTGGTCTCGGCGGCGCGATGCTGATGGTGGCCGCGAGCTATTTCGGTGGAGATTTAGTCTATCGATTCGGCGCCGGAGTCTTGCCCCGATGAACGCCAAACGGATTGCCGCCGTGGCATCAAAGGAATGGCGCGAGGTGACGCGCGACCGGATGTTTCTGCTGTTGGCCTTTTTGATGCCGGCACTCTGGATGATCGTGTTCGGCTACGGCTTGGTGCTGGATGTGGAGCGTATTCCGTTCGCGTTTCTGGATCAGGATCACAGCGAGCTCAGCCGGGATTATGTGTACCGGTTCATTCAGTCCCGCTACTTCGCGATACAGGGCTCGTTATCGAGTGAGGCCGAAGCAGACGACTGGCTGCACCGCGGTAAGGCACGGGCCGTGATCATCGTGCCGGAACAATTCCAGGAGCAGCTGCGGTCGGGTCAGTCGGTGCATGTACAAACGCTTATCGACGGCATCTTTCCGCTCCGTGCGGATATCACCAAGGGGTACGTCATCGCCATCAACAGCGCGATCAACGAGGACTTGCTCGTGGAACATCTGGCACAGAGAAAAGGCCTGTCGCGCGATGAGGCGCAGCGGCTGAGCCGCCGGATCACCCTCGACGTGCGGTACCTCTATAACGAGGAAGTCCGCAGCGCCTGGTCGACAGTGCCGGCGCTCGTGATGTTCTCCCTCATGGTGTCCTCTCCCCTGTTGACCGCGCTCGGCGTCGTTCGAGAGAAGGAGACCGGCTCGATCTATAACATCTACAGCTCGACGGTGACCCGGCTGGAATTCCTGGGCGGCAAGCTTGCCCCCTACGTGATGATTTCCATGATTAATGTGGTCTTGTTGTGGTTGATCGCCGTGCTTCTGTTTGCCGTGCCATTCAAAGGGAGCCTGCCGTTTTTTCTGGCGGCCTCGCTCTTGTTTGTCTTGACCAGCACCGGTGTCGGCTTGATCGTATCCTTGCTGGTCAGCACGCAGCAGGCTGCGCTGATCATCACGGTGGTGATCGCCACCGTTCCCACGATTCTCTTTTCCGGTCTGATTGTGCCCGTGTCTTCCTTAAGCCAAGTCGCGCAGTTCCAGGCACATCTGTTTCCCGGGATGTATTACACGAACATTGTGCGGGGAACGTTTTTGAAGAATGTCGGTCCCGCGGTCTTGTGGCCGGATGTCCTGGCTCTCGGCATCTATGCCACGGTGCTCGGGGGGATCGGCTATCGGTTGTTCACAAAGAGGCCGCGCGCATGAGAGCCGTCGACGATGGAGCGATGCAGCGAGCGGTCGTCTGGTGGAGGCGGGTAGGGGTCATGACGCGTAAAGAGATGTGGCAGCTGTTTCGTGACATCCCGCTCATGGGGTTTCTCGTGTACTCATTCACGTTCTCCGTCTACATCACAGGGAGCGGCATGCAGACGCAGCTGCGGAACGCCGGTTTGTTAGTGCATGATGCCGATCACAGTGTCTCATCCCGTGAACTGATCCATCGGTTTCATCCACCGTACTTCCGGTTCGACGGCGAGCTGACTCGCGCGGACGAAGGTTTCCGGCGACTGGACCGGGGAGGGTCGATGGTGGTGCTGGATATTCCGGACCGCTTCCATGAGGCCCTGGCGACAGGGGAGCCCGTGGCGCTGCAACTGCTGGTCGATACAACGAATTCACCGCAAGGGCTGTCTGCCGCCGGTTACGCGGCGCG
>JBDTWG010000525.1:0-2483 GCA_040006855.1 Nitrospira sp. | reverse complement strand
TGCCATTTATTCTAGTGCTAAGAGACGGCGCTCAGCGGCTCTCGTTGCGCGAGACGTGAAGCGCTGAGGCCGCATGCTCGATCTGGGCATTGATCTCGCCTCCGAGCAACATTACGACTCCCGTCAGATAGAGCCACAACATGAGCACGATCACGCCCGCAATGGATCCGTAAGCGGCGTTATAATTTCCAAAATAGTCGACATAGGTCTTGAATCCGAGTGAGACGCCCACCCATAACGACGCGGCGCAGACCGAACCGGGCGTCACCCAGCGCCAGTCATGCTCCACATTCGGGCAGACGAAATAAATAATGGCCAAGGCCAACAGCATCAGCAACACCGCAACGGGCCACTGCAACACATTCCAGGCTATGAGAAATAGCCAGCCTAGTCCGACGATGTCGGTGACCCATTCACCGATGCGCGCACCGTAGAGAATCAATGTCATGGAGATAATGATAAAACCGGCCAGCCCAATAGTCAGAAGCGTGGCAATGACCCGCACCTTCCAGTAGGGTCTGGTTTCCTCCGCGCCATAGACGACATTCAGCGCGTCCATAATGGCCGTCACTCCGCTTGATGAGGCCCAGAGTGCCCCGAGAAGTCCTAGCGAGAGAATGTCGCCTCCGCTGCCCTTGACCACGTTGTCCAAGTATCTCTGGAGCAATGAAAGAGCATCGGAGGGCAGGACTGTGCGAAGGTATGTCATGAGTTCCGGCATCACCTGTTCGAGCGGGAACAATCCCAGGAAGGCGGTCAAGAATAACAACGCCGGGAACAGCGCCAGCAAAAAATAATAGGCCAGCTGTGCAGCACGACCCAGGATCTCGTCCTTCTGGCTTTCTTGCCAGAGACGCTGTCCGAGATCTTTCCAGCCTAGCCCACCGAGCTTCCAGGGGTTCCAGCGCGGCGAGGGACTTGTCAGGGAAGCGGGCACAAGGTCCTCTCTCAGGAGAACAGTCGCCGGAAATAGCAGCCTTGGATGGCAGAATCTCCCTGTCTGTCTGGCCGCTTACCCAGAAGCATCTCGTACGACTGCCGAGGAATTGTCGTTAGTGGCACGGTCCATGGGACTCAATACCACCCTCGATGTGATTCAAGTACTGCTCCCGAGAGCAGGATATTGGCTCGTTAGGTTGCTGCCGCGGTTGCGCGATTCCGCGACTCGTTACGCTGGTGGTCCGCCGGAGATGATGGTCGCGCGCCGGGTGACCCCTTTTCGCTCTCGGATTGAGATGACACATTGAGTCCAAAAGAACGCGCGATCTCCGGCACCATCTTGCGTGCTAATTCCATCATCAGAGAACGACCCACCTGCAGGAGGACGGTCTTAGCCTGCTCAGCCTCTTGGCTGAACTCGAGAGACATGCTGTCCCACACGCTTGTTTGAGTGCGAGCTGTTTGTGCGGTCTGAGACTGCGGTCCGGTAGGATAGTAATCATAGACGCCATCTGCTTTATCGGTGGCGTCTCCGGCTTGGCGAGCGGATTCCGGCATGACCCGCGATGCTCGAGCGCCAGATGGATAGTAGGGATAGACGCCACTGCGCTGAGATCGCGAGCGCGATTCCATCAATCCGATGGCAAGCCCCGCGCAGATGGCCCCGCCCAGCATGAGCCATGGATACTCATCGACTTTGTGGATTGGATCTAGCGCCGATTTGGTTTTATCGACCATCTGGTTGACAGTCTCGGTCGTCTCCTCCAGCATGCGCGAAAATTTCATTGTCGCTCCTTCCGCCGTATCGATAATACGTTGTTCCAGCAACTCAAGTTTCTCCGCAATTGCGACTCGCGTGTCGACAATGTCCTTCAAGTCCTGGTCGATAGGAGTTGTTCTTTGATCCATTGTGCATCTTCCTTTATGGAATGAACGGTACGGAACGGCCAAAGCCGGAGACTAGACCCTATCTTGGCCATGTTGTACAAAAAGATGCCGCTTAGCGCGGCGGCGATGACTGCCACGAGTCCGTAACAGGCCCATAGCGGCAGGCTGGTATAGACATGAACAATGTGCACCATCATCACCAGAAATAAGCTGATGGCCATCATACTCAGGATGATACCGAGGGCGGCATGGAGCAGACCCATGCCGATCTTCCGGAGTTCAAGCTGCATCTCGTGCTGAGCCAGCCGTACTTCCTGCGACACAAGTCGCCGCAGATCGGCCACCAGGCCTGTCGCTAAGGCAGCAATTGAAATGGGATGTGGATTCTCCATAACGGTTCCTTTTTCCCTTACTCGCACTCAATCAGGACGGAGGCGCGAGAGTAAGTACCCGCACCCCAATCCAACCAAGAGGGTTTGGAGCGGATAGCGCCGAATGAGAACCTCAAGATCTTCGACGATGCCGCTCATGCCTTCTGCTTGCAAATAGTCGGCGCTATGCTTGACTCCGCGGGACATTGCAGCCGCTGCCTCGCCCACCGTTCCGTCTTCCGGCAGGCGCCGGCGAAGGTTTTCCGCGGCAGACCCTAGCGCGTC
>JBDTWG010000524.1:0-2507 GCA_040006855.1 Nitrospira sp. | reverse complement strand
GTATTGCAGGTTCCATTGATGGGCCGAGACGGTGCAGCGCTATCGCTGCCGGTGCAGTGGATACCATGTTGGGCGTGCGCGTAATCCTGCATCGCAGCCGGTATATTCTGGTCTTCAGTTGGCTCACCATCGGTAAAAATAATCACAAATGTTCGGCAACAGCTCACCACCTGAGACGTCGAGGCCCAAGGTGGGGTATGATTTTTTCCAAAGAAATAAGGATCGCGACCGCAGGCATTGGTAATGTACCCGGCTGGACAACTCTCTCCACTTCCCAGCACTGTCACCTCGCTGGTTCCGATTGAACCAGCACCATTCGTAGCAAAATTGACACCGCTTGATCCGGAATCAGAATACGCAATGGGATAAATATAGCCGGTCGCGAAAGTGGATTTTATTTGGGCGACATACCGCGCCGTTTCGTACAAGGACTCGCTAAGGGGAGTCCATGTTGACGGGTAGGACTCCTGCACGGCATCGACCATCGCGGCCGTATTGGTCGTGAAAGTTTCGACACCGGACCCAGACCAATCGATAGATTGGAGAGAGCCGGCACCCACCAACATGCGAGCGCCTTCGCTGCTGGACTTAAATTCCACCAACCCGAATCGTGCTTTCGAGCCGATTTGTTGAATTACACCAGTTGGCTCGGAAGCATATCCGATCTTCAGTTCGTATTTTCTGAGACTGTAGGAATCACCACAGTTGCTGCTGAAACTCGTGTCGTTATCGACACAAAAGTATGCCGCAGATACGCCGATTGAAATCGTCGCAGGATCTCCGGTCCTATCGGCCGAGGGGATTCGCCCCACGTAGGTGTTCAAACCGGTTCCCCCGGAATAAGTGACGTCGGCACGTTCATTATTGACACCGTTGGCTTGAGCGCGTACGGTTTTTAGCGCCGGTGTGCCGCTCCCAGGGCAGGTTCCATCTGCGGCTCTGGTCACAAAACAATCACCACCCGACATGGCGCGCTTGACTGCATCGAACCGGCGCAGTGTAGCCCAATTTATAAAATTGCCATCCCACTCGGTCGCGGGACACGCGGTTGCCACAGTCACTTTGGCAGTACCATTTTCAAATCGGGTGTCAGTGGTGTCATAGACATAGCATTGGAGCGGATCGAAGTACCCGGAGTAGCGAGTTGTGTTGGTAAACGTGGTCGTCGTGGACGTGCCCCCGCTGGGCAACGTTCCGCAAGACGTTGACTCGCAAGCCCGATTGCTCATGCTGCCGGAGTTATCCATCAGAATAATAATATTGGGCGTGGTCGCGTTGGAGACGAACGGGGGCACGGCAGTATAGTCGGCATTGGAGACGACGGCGCCAGCATCGCTGAATCCACATACCGCGGCGCTCACAGTACTGGCCACGACCATCGCAACAACGAGGGTTGGACGATTCATGCGTTCTTCCTCCTTATCCCAAGCAGGACAACAGCCGTCGAGTTTCGGCTACGAGTTGAGACAAGACCTTCCATGTTCTATTGCGGCAACTTGACCACCATCTTGTCGATGTGGCCCTCTTTTAGATGAAATTTCACGAGCGAGGTGGGAATGATCCGCCCAAGCTCTAGGGGCTCTCCCTCATGGTTCACCACCAACACATCGGACTTCAGCACATGACTCCGTCCATCGATTCGGATCGTCGATCCTTGCACCTCATCGATCACGCCGGACTGAAAACCAGCGGTCGGAAACGGCATGGCGACATCCATTTGGGCGAAGCCGACCGATGGCGAAAAAGGAGTCGCTTGTAATAATGCCAGCAACCCGAGCGTCACCACGATGACTGTGCGATTCATCGTCACACTCCCTCTTAATTGATTTTCTTCACACATGTGTCGCCATCCAGGCATCCATAGACTGAGGTCACGGTGCTATTTGAGCCAGTCGCCGGATTGCTTGCCATGCAAGTAATCCGGTACACATGCTCGGTCCCGGCTACCCCTGTTCCCTGCCCACTCTTGGCATGCGTATAGAGAAGATCGATGTCGCCGTTGACGGTGAACCCGGGAAGATTTGTCATCACGAAATTCGGGGTTGTGCTCGCAACATCCGCAAAGTTGACGGCCGGAGTGTTCGCCGCAGCCGGTGATGGGAGATCATACCCGTAGATTTCGGCATAGAGCGTGGTGGCGTTCGCCGTTGGGACCGGACCCGCGGGAGCGATGAAGGTGGCTGGTAGCACCCCTGGAGGCGACAACGTTTGCTGGATAATGTTTGCGGCGAGGCCCTCACACGAATCCGCGGCAGCCACCACCGCTTCGGTGCTGCGAAAAAATCCCGCCATTCGATTCTCCATGCTGGTCACTGTAATGGAGGCAATTCCCAGAATGGTCAGAATCAGCAGCATCAACATTACCGTCAGTAAGGCAATGCCCTGCTGATTCTTCATCCCTGCCACTTCACGCCCCTGCTCCGCGCCGATGTGTTCATGTCGCAAGTTCATTGCGCCCGTCTCTCGTTACAAGTTTCGCGGCTGAATCGTACGGACCACTATTCGTC
>JBDTWG010000523.1:0-2526 GCA_040006855.1 Nitrospira sp. | reverse complement strand
CGGATCGGGTGCACGTCAAGCCGACGTGCAGCCTGAGCCGCAGGCGATCCCAACTGCCATGAAGTAAACGGGCGAGTCATGGCGTAACCGCGGATGGGGGAGCTGCCTGTATGACGCAGCTCCCCCATTTGTGTCTTTGAGCGGTATTTCGTGAAGCGTCGTTCGTGAAGCTCAAGATAGTTGGTTAACCGCCAGTCTGAAGCATGCGTCACGAAGAAGCGTTCCCATTTGCGAGATACGCTTCACGAGATACGAACGACGAGAAACGAAGAAGGAGGCCGGAGTAATGACGATTAGAAACACCATCGTGATGGGGCTGATGGCTGCCTGTCTGGGCAGTCCAGCCTTGGCGTATGAAGAAATCACGGTGTCGGAGGGTGGGACCCTCATGGGTACCGTGAAGCTAGAGGGAAAGGTCCCCAAGCCGAAAGGCTACAACCTTGTGACGTTGCCGGATCAATACTATTGCGGGCGCATCTCTGATGGGCAAGGCTGGCGCATCCTGCAACCGTTCCAGGTCGGACCGGCGGACGAGTTTCGCGACGTGGTGGTCTATCTGGAGGGGATCGACAAAGGCAAACCTTTCGCCGACGGGGGCGTGCCGCAAATCGAAGCGAAAGACTGTCTCTTCGTCCCGTTCACGACAGTCGTGCGGGGTGATCAAACGGTGACGGTGGTCAACATGGATCCCGTCATGCACGACATTCAGGCCTATGAAACCTCGCACTTAGGTCCGCGCGTGTTGTTCAACGTGCCTCTGCCGATGAATCCGCAGCACCCGCGCAACTTGAAGGATCGCAGCGATGCCGGGATGTACCACAAGCACATGGCCGGCCCGCCGATGAAGCAATTGGTCAATCTCAGCAAGGGCCGCCGGGTCTTCGTCATGCAATGCGGCTTCCACGCCTACATGGAGAGCTGGGGCATGGCCGTCACCAATCCGTACTTTGCCAAGACGGACGAACAGGGCCGGTTCACCATGACCGATGTCCCTCCGGGCACCTATAAGCTGGTCGTCTGGCATCCCTATATTCGTAGCACCATAGAGCAAACCGTCACCATCGGCCCGAAGGGAAGCGTGGAGGCACATATCGTGGTTCCGGCCCCGACTGGGCGACTCTACGCCAACGAGGTGATGGATCATCCGTACGTTCGCTACAACGTGCCAGAGGAAACGCAGCGAGAAATCGATCCTATGATTCAAAAGCAAGAACATTGACTGAGCCAGTGATACAGGTCGGACATCGATCCGTGCGATCGATAAGCCCGGCAATGATGACATGAACACATCGAATACGGTTTTAATCCCGGCATTGGTAGTGGGCTTCGCGATGGGGCTGATCCTGGGCGTCGTGGCGCCGGGTTATGCCGACCATGATCTGCCGAAGCCGCCGCCCCTGTGGTCTCCGCTGGACGAGGCGGAACGGCTCGCCCTGACGGAGGTGCCCGGAGGCATGATGCCGATTCCGGAAGGCACCTTTCTCATGGGAAGCGATCCTCGGATAGATCGAGCCGCCGGGCCTCAGGAGCAGCCGCAGCGCGAGGTCTATGTCGATGCGTTCAGCATCGACCGGTTCGAGGTCAGCAATGTGAACTATCTACGGTATGTGCTGGCGACCAGGGCGGCCTGGCCGCGCTATTGGCGGGGGCAACCGTTTGCGGACAAGATGGCGAAACACCCCGTGATCGGCGT
Source organism: Nitrospira sp. (assembly GCA_040006855.1). Classification (GTDB taxonomy): domain Bacteria; phylum Nitrospirota; class Nitrospiria; order Nitrospirales; family Nitrospiraceae; genus Nitrospira_A. Next base: position 833 of record JBDTWG010000523.1, on the reverse strand, counting down.
GTCCTGGCGGGAGGCCGACGCCTATTGCCGATGGCGAGGGGCTCGTCTGCCGACGGAAGCTGAATGGGAAAAGGCCGCACGGGGCGAAGACGGTCGCATGTTTCCCTGGGGCAATGAACCGGCCGGATGGATCAAGAGCAACATCGCCCATTCTGGCTCCAAACGGGGAGCGAAATACCCGCCGTTGGCGAATGTAGATCGGTACGACAACGGCGTGAGTCCGTATGGAGTCTATCAGTTGGCAGGCAATGTGAGTGAATGGGTCTCGGATTGGTTCGATCCGGAATATTACCGACGCGCAGACAATCGCAATCCGCAGGGGCCCGCGGCGGGGCAGGACAAAGTGTTTCGCGGAGGCTCGTGGAATGAAGATCCAGAAGTCGCCCGTTCCGCGGGGCGTAATTCAGGGGGACTGGATCATTGGAGTTACCTGATCGGATTTCGCTGTGCAGAATCGGGCGAGAGCGGTCGTCGGCTTTCGGCCGTCGATCCGGAACTTCTGCGGAAGGTGGATCGCTGAGTTTTGACGGCAGGACAACGAGGAGGCCACAGATGGAAACGCAACGAACGGACATTCCGCGAAAACGGAAGCGGGTCGCACAAGCGCTCCTGATCGGAGCGGCGCTATTCGCACTGGTTCCGGTTGCACGTGCGCTGGATACGCAGGACATTGTCGTCGAGTGGACGGAAGCCGGGAAACAGCTCGCGCAAGAGCGCGTGGCCAAGTGGAAGACCAAGGACGAGATGGTGTTGATCCCGGCGGGCGAGTTTGTGATGGGGAGCGATAAGAAAAAGGATCGACTGGCCTATCGGAGCGAAATCCCGCAGCGGTC
>JBDTWG010000522.1:0-2533 GCA_040006855.1 Nitrospira sp. | reverse complement strand
GCCGCGGGCTTACCGGACAGAGCAGCCGGTTTCGCCTTCTTGACAGCGCGCTGGGGCTTCGCTGTCATCTTTTTCTTGGTCAATTTTTGGGCTGGCTTTTTGGCGGTCTTTTTCGCGGTAGTCTTCTCTGGCGCCTTCTTGGCTTTTTTCGACGCCACAACCTTTTTGGCCGCTCCAGCCTTCTTTGCCGTCACAGCTTTCTTTGGCTTCCCCGCCTTCTTCGTGGCGACTTTCTTCGGCCGCGTGGTTTTCGCGGCAGCGACTTTCTTCTTCACGCTCTTCTTTGCCATTCCACGCCCTCCTCTTAGATCCTCACCTCGGCACGTCGGTGGTAAAGCGGCATCCATCTAGCATGAACCACCGGTTTCTTGCAACCTCCAGAGATCAGCATGGGACCGTATGAGACTGCGATGTCGAATCACGCTATCAAACCATGGGTTTACCCCCTTTGCTCGACTCCTTCACAGCGGCCTGGCTTCCTCTTCACCTTGCCGGAAATGCTTAGCCCCCGTATTGGCCTGACCAGCCACACGGGCCTAATTTTCTCCCTAAATCGGCAACCCTATTGAATCCTTCCGCATTGAGCTGGTCTCTATGTATAATAGACATATCACCAGTTACCGAATCGACGATCTTATGCGCTGGCGAATTATCATAGTAAGTCTGGTACTAGGGGGCCTAACAGCTTGGCCCACCTCGGCCACGCCCCCGGCGGCTCAAGTCTTCATGGATAGTGGTTCGCCTTATTACGTGCCCGCTGCCGTCACCGTGACCGCCGGTGCGGCCATTCGATGGGATAATCCCACGCCGACCCACCATACCGTCACGCACGATGGATGCTTTGACGACAGCAGCCGTTGCGCCTTTGATTCCGGCGCCGTCGAACCGGGAGGCACGTATACGATCCCGAACCTCCCGCCTGGCCGATATCCTTATCAATGCCGCATTCATCCGATTATGCGCGGCATGATCATTGTGACCGACTCCACCCCGCTCCCCGCCCAAACCTAGACAATCATCCTCATCGAGTTCTTGCACGTCGGCGTCGCCCTCGTGTAGGCTGCGGCTTCTCTTGCGCAGGACCTAACCAGATGAAAGCTGCCGCAGCCATTCAAGAGCCCCTCAATCTGAGCGGCGATCTCCTCAGCCTGCTCGCCTGGCGCATTCCCGATCTCGTTGCGTACCAACATACCTTCGACGAATGGTGGTTGGCTCCACTCGACGACGACTTCCCGCTCGTTCGGCTGAACGCGGTCGGGATCGAAATGCTCGCCTCCATGAACGGTCACATCACCGTCGGCGCACTCCTGGAGAAGTATGGCAGCAAGATTTGCGGACCGGACGGCCAGCCCGGCGCCTGGCATTTGGAGCGTTGGTCGACTCCCAATTATTCTCTCTGCTACTTCGGTACCGAACCGCCCGGCGGCCATCGGCACAAAGCCAAGTGGGATCTGCTGCTGCAACAAATTCGGGAAAGTTGGTCCGGCCAGCAGGACTTCGAAGGCGAAGAACACCTCGAAGATTTCCACGTCCATGAGCTGAAAGAAAGCGATTTGGAAGACGGCCACTTCGACCTGATTGAAACCACGGTCTCGCACCTCTTCCGCGAGCCTTGCGACGCACTGGGCGGCACCACTTATGGTCGCCTGCTTATGCGTCAACTACGCCGCTTGGGCTGGTTCAAACCGAAACCAAAAGTCATTGTTGAGATCGGGGGCGGGCTCGGCTATGTCGCCCGCGAACTGGGGCAAGAACTGCTGCCGTTCGAGAAACAAGGGATCCAGTACATTTCGCTGGATATCACCCGTCCATTCCTGCAACTCCAGACCAAACGCGCCAAGGCCGGAGGCTGGAACGGAACTGGCACCCATGCCAACGGCGAATGTCTGCCCTTCAAGGACAACTCGGTCGACCTCATCCTCGACAACGAGAATATGGCGGACATGACACCCGTGAAACTGACGCGCAGGGAGCTCACAGAGGGCCGCGGAGAAACACCCCAACATCAGGAAGCTTTGGACTGGATTAGGCGACTCCGCTTACCGCTCGAAAGCGAGTTGCCCGAGGAAGTGATCTTTAATCTGGGGCCGATGCGCTTCGTCGCCGAAGTCTGGCGGGTCCTCAAGCCCGGGGGTCGCGCGTTTCTCACGGAGTTTGGGATCGAAGAAGGCTGGCCAGCTGCCGTCAAGCTCCCGCACCACACGGAATATGAAGTGCAGTACAGCCATCTACGGCAAGCGGTTCGGTGGCTCGGTTTTCAGGAGCGGTATCTGTCGCTTCCGCAGTTTTTACAGATCAAGCCGGACACCAAGGTGCTCTGTACTGGAGCGGCCTACACGATCCAACGCTTTTGCCTGGGTCTCGGCCAGAACTTTGCCGTGCGGGCTTATACGGAAGATGAACTCACCAAAACTTTGGGCGACATGCTTCTCAAGCTGCAAGGCTGCCACTATCACGATATTGCCGATCCGGCCTGGTTCGGCCTCATCGACTTCAAAGTGCTGCTGCTGGAAAAACCCGGCGGCACCCCGCA
>JBDTWG010000521.1:0-2534 GCA_040006855.1 Nitrospira sp. | reverse complement strand
CACCATAAGTTTTGGACCTACCTCCTGTTCTGGTCGATCGTCGCAGGCTCGATGATCGCCGTCCCAGGCTACGGATTGGTTTTTGGATACTCATGGCTCGATTGGACGATGTTTGCGGTGCTCTACCTCATCACCGGCCTAGGTATCACAGTAGGCTACCACCGACTGTTGACCCATCGCAGCTTCGAGTGCCCCGACTGGGTCAAGGCCTGTCTCTTGATCGCCGGAGGCTGGGCGCTTCAGAATTCCGGCGCGAAATGGACGGCCGACCACCTGCGGCACCATGCGCACTGCGATGACCCAGCCGACCCGTACAATGCCAAACGAGGATTCTGGTATAGCCACTGCGGTTGGCTCCTCAACCCCGTGCCCTGCAACGACGAACGATTCGGTTCGCGAGTCATGCAGGACCGCGTGGCAATGTGGCAACACCGTCATTATGTGGCGATCGTCCTTGTTGGCCTGGCACTCCCGTTTGTGGTGGGGTTTTTATATGACGGCTGGAAAGGGGGAATTGGTGGATTCATGCTGGCCGGCGTTGGACGCACCTTTGCCGTCCTGAACTCGACCTTCTGCATCAATTCTGTCTGCCATTTATGGGGGGAACAGCCCTACAGCACGGCCAACTCAAGCCGCAATTCGTGGTTTGTTTCTTTGCTGACGTTTGGCGAAGGCTATCACAACTATCACCATGCCTACCCGAGTGATTATCGCAATGGACCGCTCTGGTATAATTTCGATCCTTCGAAGTGGCTCATCTACGCTCTCTGGAAAATGGGCCTGGCTTCTTCACTCCGGACTGCCTCTTCCGGGGTCTGAGTCTCGTACTATCAGGCTTCAACGCCAGCGAGGCTCGACGAACGCCATCGCCCAGTTCGCCCCATTTGATGGGGTCATGCCAACCCGTTCCTCAACACGTCTTGATAGTATGTTGCCCTTCCTCGGAGGAAAAGCCCTTGCCGATCAGGAGCCTGCCTTCACGACTAACCGGCGGCGTGCGGAAGGCATGGAGCCATCCGTCTGGGGGCCCATCGCTGTTTTTATCGAGGCGAACTTTTTTTATTTCCTCGACAAAGAGATAGTATTCTCAAAATTCTTCTGTTAGGATGCGTCGTGATCTCATGACGGGCCGCATGAGAAACATAGTTTTAGATGGCCCATCACCGATGTTGTTTGTTACCGAGAAGTTGATCGGAAGTCAGACCCAAGTCGCCTTATGATAGCGCCTTCGGCCAGCTCATTCCCCTCATATGTCTGTTCTCGCGTCGCCGACAATGTCACCATTCAAAAGGAGAGACCCCTATGGGTACTAAATTGTACGTCGGCGGATTGCCGTATGCAGCCACTGAGTCCCAACTCAGCAACTTGTTTTCGACCCACGGCACCGTCGAGTCGGCACGCGTGATCACGGACAAGTTTACCGGACAGTCGCGCGGCTTCGGCTTCGTTGAAATGTCCACTGCAGAAGAAGCAAAAGCAGCCATCACGGCCTTGAACGGCTCGGACATGGATGGCCGTCAGCTCACCGTGAACGAAGCGAAGCCTCAAGAAGCTCGCTCCGGTGGCGGCGGCGGCGGCGGGCGCAACCGCTTCTAAATCGATACAAGATTCGTCTTGTCTCTGAAGGGGCGCTTCATCTGAAGCGCCCCTTCTTTTTTTCCTCCGGGCGCATCCCTCATTCTTCCGCCGGCTTGCCGCGCAACGTCTTAAGCCGTGCTCGTTTGGTTTTACTCTGCAATCTCCGCTGAGCGGATCCCTTGGTCGGTTTAGTCGGACGACGCGGGGTGCGCGGCACCGCCACCGCCTGAATCAACTCCCGCAGTCGATCAAGCGCGAGGGTGCGGTTTCTCTCTTGGCTCCGCGAATCCTGCGCCTTGATGATAATCACGCCTTCGCGCGTCACCCGATGGTCCCGCAATGCCAGGAGTCGCTCTTTATAGAACGGCGGAAGGGATGAGGCGATGATATCAAAGCGTAGATGAATCGCTGAGGAAACCTTGTTGACGTGCTGCCCGCCTGCACCCTGCGCACGCACCGCCGCCAGTTCGATCTCTTCGTCCGGAATAGTCACGTGCGTTGATATGGACAACATGTAAGTCCTGCGAACAGCTGTGACGAGAACGTACGCGGCACATAGCATGGGAGTCAACCCTGAGGCGACAGGGCATTGGCGTGACTTTCTATAGATGAAAATGCCCGCAAGAACGAGTTATGATATTTGCCCTTTGTTCGTTTGAACTCCTGAACAGACGACCTGCTCATGAACACTGCGATACCAAACTCCCCTTCTAAAGATGGCTTTTCCCCACACAAACCCCGATGGGCTGAAGGGATGCTTCCGCTGGTGCTCATTTTGTGTTTTTCCATCGCCACGGTCTTGGGACTCTATGCCTTGTCCTTCTTGCGCACCATGTTGGTCTCTGAACGGGGACACGAACTCGCCATGAATGCCGCCGCCGTCGCAGGTACCCTCGACCGCGTGCTGGTCGAACGGTTCGGCGATATCCAGTTATTTGCAAATGACGGGGTACTTC
>JBDTWG010000520.1:0-2535 GCA_040006855.1 Nitrospira sp. | reverse complement strand
GCGCGCTGGTTGGAGGCTCGCGAGTCCCCCAACGGACGGCGAGCCAACCTCTGCCGCACGGACCTGCGCGGGCTTCGTCTGGCGGGAGCCAATCTTGAACGTAGCAATCTTGAAGGAGCCATTCTGACGGGCACGAATCTGCGCACCGCGAATTTGATGCAAGCGCACCTGACGGGCGCCAACCTCTCGCAGGCCATGCTCGACGACGCCGTGCTGGAGGGGGCCGATCTGCGTAAAGCGCTGCTCGTCAAGGCCCATCTCAATCGAGCCGCCGCAGATGAAACCGCCTTTTATGGAGCCAACCTCCAGGGCGCGGTCTTGCAGGAAGCGACGCTCGAACGAGCTCATTTCGAAGATGCAGATTTGCAATTCGCCGACTTCAGCGGCGCCAGCCTGGTGGATGGCTATTTCTACGGAGCGAACCTGTATCGGGCCATCCTGAGGGATGCCGACCTCGGCGGCGCCGACCTGCGCAGAACCAATCTTCGACTGGCCAACCTTCGCCAAGCCAATCTGGAGGGCGCCTTGCTGGACTACGCCAACCTGGATGGCGCTGCTCTTGCGGAAGCAACCCTCGACAGCGCGTTTTTGGAGGAAGCCTCGCTTGCGAACGCCGATCTGCGAGAGGCGAGCCTACGAGGGGCAGACCTTCGTCACGCCCATTTTGGCGGCGCCATTCTGCAGCGCGCCGATCTGGAAAGTGCCAACATGGAAGGCGCCAATCTCGCCAAAGCCCGACTGAACTCAGCCACGCTGGTCATGACCATCCTGTATAAGGCTAACTTGTCCGCGGCTGATCTTCACGGTGCCAAAATGAATCGTGCCGTGCTGGTCGATGCCCAACTCCCGCGGGCGGATCTCCGAAAGGCCGACCTGTCTGAGGTGTACGCGCCGAATGCGTCGCTGCCACAGGCTCGGCTGGGGGAAGCGAATCTAGAGCTGGCCAACCTGGTGGCAGGCAACCTGAGTCAGGCCGACCTCAGCCATGCTATCCTGGTTCAAGCCAACCTGCAGGAAGCCAATCTTCGTGGAGCGAATGTGAGCGCAGCGGATTTCACGGGAGCCCAACTGAACAACGCGGACTTGCAGCATGCCAATCTGCGAGGAGCGAATCTGGGCGGCGCCCTGGGCCTCGTGCAGGCTCAACTCGATGTGGCCTGTCTGGATGAGACCACGACCATTCCGAGCGACCTTCGGAGGCCGCGTGCCTGCTCGGAGCAGCATCCGCGGCAGCGATGATAACGTGTCGCAGGGACGCACGAGATGAAGCGGCAGCACATAATCCTGGTTCTTATTGCCGGGCTGGCGGCGTTGGTCGTCGTGATATCTCTTACCTGGTGTCCGCCGGACGCCTGCCGTGTGCTCCATATCCAGACCTACACAATTTCGAGTCTGGATGAATATCGCCAATTCCTAGTCGACGAAACGGCATTTATGGCATTACACCATGTCCGAGCGGTTCGGGTGAATTGTTCGGACCTGCGCGATGCTGTCGTGACCGCGCTGAAAACGGAGCGACTGAAGCTGGGGACCAGCAAGCCGAACGGCTTCACATCTGAGAGCGCTCCACAGGGCTCAGTCCAAGCCTGGCAGCAGGGCCGACTGTTGCATCTGTCGACGCCTGAGAATCACCAGGAATTTGACTCCTGGGCGATGAGAGTTCGAGCGAGCCTGACTGACCGCACCCAGCATGACCTCTCCTTCCTGCCGCGATTATTCGGGGGTGTAATTCTTCATGTTCAGAATAGGGAAATTCCCATCGTCCTGTTCTCCGACCAGCCCTGTGCCTAGAGGCGCCGCGCCAGTGTGAATGTCTTCCTGCCCATCATCCCGCGCTTGCGTGTCGATCGCGCACTATAGTAGATCAATGGTTCTCTCAGCTGCGCCAGGACAGGCACGGCAGATGAAACCCTTCAAGGTCTTGGCCTAACCTTCATTGCGAGGACCCGGTGATGTCATTCGCTCTGTCGATGAGTCTCTTCGTCATCGCTGGATTGTGTGAAATCGGCGGCGGCTATCTCGTCTGGCTGTGGCTCCGTGAGGGAAAGCCGTTCGGATATGCGGCGGCGGGAGCGATGTTGTTGATCCTCTACGGAGTGATTCCAACGCTGCAAACGGCTCATTTCGGGCGGGTGTACGCAGCCTATGGCGGCATGTTCATCGTGCTCTCGTTGTTATGGGGATGGGGCGCGGACGGCACCAGGCCGGATCGATTCGACGTGGTCGGCGCTGTCATCTGCATGATCGGGATGGCCGTCATCATGTACATGCCTCGTCCCACGATATAAGCAAACTCGATTGATCTCCTCCCTTTCCAAATTTCCAACCAAACCATAGATGTGTGACGACAGCCCCCGGGAGAGCGGCCGATTGTCTGCGCTGACGGCTTACACCTCTTTCATATCCTCCAGATACATCACCTATCGGCACTGCAACCATATTTCACTCCCTGCTCACACTTAGGGTTCACGGCTTCCCTAACTAGGTACATATCCAGGGGTCGATTCCGAAGCGCAGCGCAAAGATTGAGTATGC
>JBDTWG010000519.1:0-2565 GCA_040006855.1 Nitrospira sp. | reverse complement strand
AAAAGAACAGGGCTCCGATCAGCGACCGGAGCCCTGTCATCAGTATTCAGTGTGAAACAAACTTAGCGGCTGACGGCCTGCGCAACCACAGAACTTTTGCCGACCGCGTCGTTCAAAGCCTTCACTAATGCGACCGAGGAGGTTTCACCCGCCTCGACCATGGCCGTATAGCGCTCTTGGGTCAAGGCAAAGAAGGCCGTATGCTGTTCCGCTGGAATGCCCATGAGGGTAGCCAACGAGGCCAAGTGCTCACCCTTGCCCTGAGCCATCTCCTGGGACAAATTGTCAAAGTTCATCGCAGCAAACATATTCGTTCTCTGATCAGCCATCACCTGCCCGTCATTCGTGCAACCCGATGTTCCGGAGCTGATGCCGAATGTGCCGCTTCCGAAGGTTCCGTTGGTGGTGGCCATCATGACTTGCGGCGCGATGTTTTTTTGATTCTTATAATCCGCCCACGCCAACTTCCCTAGACCACAGCCTGGTCCCGTATCGGGATTCGCTGCCATGGCCAATCCGGCTTGTGACACCACCGCGACGGCGCCCAACATGACGAATAGTTTTCTCAGCATACGTATTCCTCCTTTGAACAAGTGAATAAGTCCTCCCGAACGGCTCTGCGCCTTTAACCTGTCGATATTATAACGAACCCAATCCGTCATGTAGAGCAGAAAAATTCCTTCTGGTCGCTCGAACGCGTCATTCTGCCCGATCGGCCAACGTGATGTGCTGCGCTTCGATCGTCTCATGGTGGAACAGAAGTAATCCGAGGGCGCGCGGCAGATGAAACCGCTTCGGCCCGGCAGAGCCGGGATTGAACAACAGCACCCCCTCGCGCCATTCCGACTTCGGTTGATGGGTATGCCCATACACACAGACGGCCGGATTCGTTCGCTTCAAGAAGGAGGCGCCGTCGCGCGTCAGCTTTCTTTTTTCGTAGAGCCGATGATAGAGCGCAACTCGATACCCTGCCAATTCGATGACCTGCTCGACAGCAAAGCCGCTCGCCTCGAATCCATCCACATTGCCCGACACCACCGTCACGGGAGCAATCTGTTCAAGTTGCTCAATGACTTCTGGCCGGCCGATGTCTCCGGCGTGCAGAATGTGCTCGACCCCGGCAAAGTGGCGGGCGATCGCCCGATCAAATACCCCGTGCGTATCCGATATGACCCCGATGCGCACCTCGCGAACCTCGCACTATTTGCCGGGATCCGCCTTGGCCAGCGAATCCTGGACGGTCTTCCAGTCGAACGTGAATGGCTCAGGACTTCGTTTCGGCAATGCCGCCAGTTCCGCTTTCAACCGTTCCGCGCGAGCCGCACTCATGGGATGGGTTGAAAAAAGCTCCACGCGGGCTTTGTCTTTTTCCGAGAGGCGTTCAAAAAATCCGATCATCCCCTCCGGCGCGATGCGGGCATCGGACAAGAGGCGAATGCCGGTCACATCCGCCTCGGTCTCTTGCTCACGTCCGAACTTCAAGGTCACCAGGTTAAGCCCCAGCTCCTTAGCCAGCCCGATCAGGCCCTGCTGGTCACCCACGACGATACTGACGACCGCCGCTAACCCCAGCATTTTAACCATGCGCTCCAGACCATGCCGCTGCAACACATGGTTCAACTCATGGCTCAACACGCCCGCCACCTCTTCACCACTGTCCGCTTTCTTCAGCAAGCCGGTAAACACCACCACATACCCGCCCGGCAACGCGAACGCATTCACGACAGGACTCTGCACCACGGAGACCTGGAACTTGTAGGGGTTGTGAGGAATCTTGTCGGTCAGTCGCTGAGTCATTTCCTGCACGGCGCTGACTGCAGGCCCCTCCTTCAGCACCGTTTCTTTAGACAAAGCATCCTGATAGACCGCCTCGCCGAGTTGCTGTTCCCACTCGATGGGGATCCTGGCGACCGCCCACTCGACGATCAGATCGGAGCCGAACCAGAGCAAGAGCCCGACGCCGACCACAATCCCCGCGGCACTGCCCCAGAACAGGCGATGGCTGTGCCGGGCACGCCGAACATGTTCCGCTGCACGCTCCAAAGAAGCTGTCATCTCCGGCGGCGCCATGCGACGAAATGCGACGATCAGCGCCGGATCTTTCAGATACAGCGTGCGGGCCGAGGCGCCGGTCACCCAGGACAGGACCAGCTGATCATGATCCAACCCGCCCGCCGCAACCGACAGGGCCGAGAAGGCCACACTCTCCTCGACGAGTGGTGACCCATCGGATGGTATGAGGCGTATTCCCTCCGAAATCAGTTGGACATGACAAGGCGCCCCTGCTCCGGGCAGACCGTCACCGAAACACAGTGCATTGGGTGTAGGCTTCATCGGATGCGATCTTGCGGCTGATCAAAATGGCTGTGAACGAGGCCGCAGGTGAACGCAAACCGAAGGCGTACCCCCAGGGGTACGTTGAGGATTTGTCGTGAGGCGAGAACGATGTGCGCGGGAATTTTCATCAGCCGCTATGCAGACGCTATTCGGAGACAGGGATGAATTGCCTAATCCAATTTCCAAAGCTACCGGGATTGCGACTCTGGATATAGACGACGCCGGGAC
>JBDTWG010000518.1:0-2574 GCA_040006855.1 Nitrospira sp. | reverse complement strand
ACGATTCTCAACCGGGCCCGGCAGCAGAAGATCAATCTCCGACGCTACGACGATCATAGCCTGGGACTGACGCTCGATGAGTTGAGTACCCTGGACGAAGTGCAGCAGCTACTGGCCCTATTTGGGGGCCATCATATTTCTGCTGAGGAGCTGCAGACCCTCGTTCAATTGGTCGATGGGCGCTATCCCGCGGCGCTGGCCCGCACAAGCCCGTACCTCACCCATCCGATCTTTCATCGGTATCACGCCGAACATGAGATGTTGCGCTATATTCATCGTCTGCAGTCACGCGACCTGTCGCTGGTGCATTCCATGATTCCCCTGGGTTCCTGCACGATGAAGTTGAATGCCACGGCTGAAATGCTGCCGGTCACTTGGCCCGAGTTTGGACGACTCCATCCGTTCGCCCCCGTCGAGCAGACGCAGGGCTATCGGGCCCTATTCCAACAGCTCGAATCCTGGCTGGCTGACATAACCGGGTTTGCGGCCATTTCGCTGCAACCCAATGCTGGTTCTCAAGGCGAGTATACCGGCCTCATGGTGATTCGTGCCTATCACCGCCATCGGGGCGAGACGGAACGCGATGTCTGTCTCATTCCGGTGTCGGCGCATGGGACGAACCCGGCGAGTGCGTCGATGTGTGGGATGACGGTGGTTCCTGTGGCCTGCGACCAACGAGGCAACGTGGATTTGGCCGATCTTGAGGCAAAGGCCACGCAGCACCGCACCCGCCTGGCGGCCTTGATGATCACCTATCCCTCGACGCACGGCGTCTTTGAAGAGGGCATTCGCCGGATGTGCCAGCTCGTGCACACGCACGGAGGCCAAGTCTACATGGACGGCGCCAACATGAATGCCCAAGTCGGACTCTGCCGACCGGCTGATCTCGGGGCGGACGTCTGCCATTTGAATCTCCATAAGACCTTTTGCATTCCTCACGGTGGTGGCGGACCTGGAATGGGCCCGATCGGAGTCGCGCGGCATCTCGTCCCATTTTTGCCGGGACATCCGGTCACAAAACTGGGCGGGCCGCAATCTATCGGACCGGTGTCGGCCGCTCCCTACGGCAGTCCCAGCATCCTGACGATTTCGTGGGTCTACATTGCGTTGATGGGACGAGAAGGTTTGACCAAGGCCACCCAAGTGGCAATCTTGAACGCCAACTACATGGCCAAACGGCTGGAGAAATATTACGCGGTGTTGTACAGCGGGTCGCGTGGATTCGTCGCACACGAGTTTATTCTGGATTTACGCCCCCTCAAAGAGAGCAGCGGTGTGGAAGCGATGGATGTGGCCAAACGTTTGATGGACTATGGATTCCATGCGCCTACCGTCTCCTTTCCTGTGGCGGGGACCTTGATGATCGAGCCGACGGAGAGTGAAGTGAAGGCGGAGTTGGACCGATTGTGTGATGCCTTGATTGCGATCCGAGCTGAGATCCAGGATGTTGCGGATGGCCGGCAGCCGCGTGTGGGCAATATGCTGAAGAATGCTCCGCATACGGCGCTGGCGGTGACGGCGTCTGAGTGGACCAAACCCTACTCGCGCGAGCAGGCCGCATTTCCCGCTCCGTGGGTGCGAGACCATAAATTTTGGCCGAGCGTGGGTCGTATCGATGAAGCCTATGGCGATCGCAACCTCTTTTGCACCTGTCCGCCGATGGATGCTGCCCCCTAGTCGGTACGTGCGCGGTCGTGCATGCGTGGCAACCGCCGCTTTTCGCTTGCCCTCGGTGTGCGCCTTCCTTTCGGTCGCGGGGGCCTGTCTACTGTTCACCTCCATGCGCCCCACATCCGTCTATGCCGGCGTGGAACCAGCCGTGTCTGCTGACATTCGCCAAGAGGACCGACCACGCGACGTCGGCGCAGGCGTCACCTATCGCGCCGGCACGAGGTTGAGAATTCCGGGGACCGATTGGTCTTTCGTCGTTCCAGACCGATGGCAGAGTAATCGCCCAGAAGATTCGGAGATGCCATTTCTGATGGCGGAGAAAGGAAAGGGGCTGGGCATGATGTTTCCGCTCGCCGACGTGACGCGCGAGGCGGTTCGTGATCACCTGAGCCAGCCCCTGTCGTTGCTCCATGGCTTGTCGTTTATTCCCGCCGGCACCGAAATCGAAACCGAGACGTCGATTGCCCGCTCCTATCAAGGTGAAGAGGTGGTCGGCCGCGCGCTTGCGGCGCTGGGACCTGGAAACGTCTGCGTGATCTATTTTGTCATGGGGCCTCTAGAAGAAGCGTCTGGCTTCGAGGCGGTGTTGGAACGACTGGGACAATCCACCCGCTTTGCCGATCTGACTTCAGGGCACGAGATCGGCCAGTGAAGAGGAGTTGCAGGGGATCCGCGGATGTGTTCGCTGGTGTGGGGTTGCGGTGGGCCGATCAGGTTGGCGACCGCGGTTCATAGGGTCTCTGTTTTCGAACGTTGGCGCGGTTCCTCGTGTGACCTCTGAGCCGGAGGCGACGGTGACGCATCACGCTCTACGATGCGCGGCCTCGGGCTCGGCTTTAGTGCACACTGGGCATCGGTATGAATTTCCAGCTCTCCACCCTTAAGCATGCAGAGAAAATCCAC
>JBDTWG010000517.1:0-2577 GCA_040006855.1 Nitrospira sp. | reverse complement strand
CCGCCTAGCAACGTTCCGTTCGGGCGGACCAGGGCGACCTAGTCAGTTCTTCCTTCCATATCACGATCCACTTGTAAGTAATTGTGTGTCGATCTGATCCACTCTGCCCCACTGGCTAGCCCCGAAGAAAAAACTTCTCTGGCTAGGAGTAATTTGTTTCGAGACATGTTATAAGCAACTCCTTCGCAGCCCATATTCCCCCAAGAGATACGTATCGCATGCCTGGCTCTACGGCCAGAGAAGAGGCGTGTTTTTTCGCAAGAGTGATCGGGGGGTACGGCAGGTGGGTTACGAGGAAGGTCATGGCAGCCAGGGGATTTTACGGGCACCGATTTGACAGACCAATGTGCCCCGTCATCAAGAAGGAGGGGAGGCCTTGATGGCTTGCGTGAAAGCGATTGAAGCACAGGGAGCCCGGAACGAAGCGGCAGAAATTGTCGATGCTTCGATTCGCGCCGATAAAACGAGCGCGGGGGACAGGGCAAGAAGACAGCGGCGATGTTACCGAATAGGTATGGTCGTCCTGAGTGGCTTGTTATGGATGATGGCATCGCCGGTCTGGTCACAGCTCATTCCTTTACCACCTAAACCGCCTCAATTGCCTACGGTTCCGCCGCCCGTCCAGCCCCCAGGCCTCGAGCTGCCGTCACCGCGCCCTCCCAGCGCGCCCGGTACCGCAATAGCTGGTCCAAAAATCATGGTCAAGGACATTCAAGTCGTCGGCAGTACGGCTTTTACGCCACAGCAACTGGCCGAAGTCACGGCGCCCTATACGAACCGCGAGTTGACGGCTGAAGACTTGGAAGCCTTGCGGCTGGGCCTGACGTACTTCTATATCAACCATGGGTATGTAACCTCAGGGGCGGTGGTTCCTGAGCAGGATGTCGCCGACGGCGTCCTGACGATGCAGATCATCGAAGGCAAAATCACGGCAGTGAATGTCGAAGATACCAAATGGTTTCGGCCCGTCTACTTTCAGAGCCGTATCAATCTGGCGGCCGGGCCTCCGTTAAACGTGGGAGAGTTGGAAAATCGGCTGCGGATCATCCAATCTAATCCGCGTATTGAGCGAATCAATGCCGAATTGCTTCCGGGGATGGCCATCGGGGAAAACACGCTCAACGTCAAAGTGAAGGAAGCGAATCCGTTGAAGGCCTGGCTGGAGTTTAACAATTACCAGTCGCCGGTCGTCGGCGCGGAGCAAGGGTTCGTCACCCTCGCCCATCGGAATCTGTTGGGTTTTGGTGACACGCTGAGCCTGCAGTATGGCCGGTCTGCCGGCGTGAATCCGATGCTCAATTTTAGGTATGAAATCCCTGTGAGCCCTCGTGATACCACGGTGGCCTTTCAGTACCGTCGCTTTGATTTTGCGGTGAAAGAAGATCCCTTTGACTCTTTGGATATCAAAAACAAGGCTCAAATATTCGGCATCTCCGTCAGGCATCCCGTCTACCGAACCGTCGATCAGGAGTTGGCCCTCTCGCTGACGGGAGAACATTCACGTAACGAAAGTTTTCTAGGTGGAGCCCCAACTGAACTGATCACAGGCTCCCCGGGCGGCCGATTTCGTGTGACGGCCCTGCGCTTTGGTCAGGAATATGTGAAACGTTCCACTGATCAGGTGTTCTCTGCCCTCTCTCGATTATCGGTCGGAGTCGGGGCGATGGGAGCCACTGCCAACGGTGACCCCAATTTGCCGGATGCGCGGTTCTTTTCCTGGTTAGGCGAGGCACAATACACGCGACAGCTGCCGTTTTGGCGGACACTGTTGGTCAGCCGAGGGGTCGTGCAGCTGTCGAACGATCACCTCTTCCCCCTGGAACAGATCGCTGTGGGCGGTCGCTATAGCGTGCGTGGATACCGCGAATTCACATTGATCCGTGACAATGCCGCCATGGGATCGATTGAAGCGCGAGTGCCTGTGTATACGACCAAAGCTGGTGTCGATTCCGTTTTTCTGGCGCCCTTCTTCGATTTCGGCCATGGATGGCAGACGACGGTGGCGACCCCTGGGACACCTCCCAAAACATTGGCCAGTGTCGGTATCGGAGCCATCTGGAATTTTTGGCGCGGGAGTCATTTCGAAATCTATTATGGAAAACAGTTGAAGCGTTTTGACACCGAACGCGACAACCTTCAGGATCACGGCATCCATCTGCAAGTGGTCGTGGAAGCGTTCTAACGGTGGGTCCTTACTATGGGATTCCCGCCGGTTGAAGTTGCGACCTGTTTAGGGTATGAGAGAAGCCGTTCTCTCTTACCTCACGAGGAGAATCGCCATGATGTATCGCTGTGCAAGTCCATCGACGGTAGCCCATGGATTGCTCGCCTTCCTGTTGAGTGTGGGGTATGTCGCCTCAAACGCCCATGCGCAGTCGACGAACATTGTCGCAACTCCTCCGGGAGCTGGCGGACTTGGCACCTCCCTTAACACCTCGGGCAATACGACAAATATCACCGGTGGAACGAGACCAGGTGGCGGCCCTAATCTATTTCATAGTTTCAACCAGTTCTCGGTAGGGACGGGGGATGTGGCGGCGTTTGTGAACCCTGGCGGGGTGTCCAACGTCATCAGTC
>JBDTWG010000516.1:0-2587 GCA_040006855.1 Nitrospira sp. | reverse complement strand
ATGAGATCTGTTTTCATCGGAATTGAGAATGGTAGTCATATATACGTAACTTAAAACTTGACAACGACCCTGAGTTCTTCATACACATAAAATGTGGGGCTATATGTCAATGTGGCGACCGACTAAGTAGGTTGATCGCGAGGCGATAACGGTTCTGTCGGAAGGAGGAAGCGATGAAGGCCAAGCAGGGAGTGATCGAAGTCCTGAATAAGATCCTCACGGCGGATCTCACCGCCATCAATCAATATTTTGTGCATGCCAAAATGTGCTCGAATTGGGGTTATGATCGTTTGCACCATCATGTCCGGCAGCGTTCTTTTGATGAAATGAAGGATGCTGAAGAGTTGATCGAGCATATTCTGTATTTGGAAGGTGTGCCCAACTTGCAGCGTATGAATACGGTGCATGTCGGAGAAACCGTGTCTGAACAGTTCAAGGCGGATTTGAAGGCTGAGCAGGAGATGTTGAGCCTCTTGAGCGAGGGGGTGGTGCATTGCACGAAGGTTGGCGACTTCACCACCCGCCATATGTTCGAAGACATGGTCAAAGATGTCGATCAGCACATTGATTGGATTGAAACGCAAATGGAGACGATTAAGCAGGTGGGCCTTGAAATGTACCTCGCTGAGCAGATCAAGAAAGAAAGCTGATCAGGATTATGAAAGCAAAAGAAGGCGTCCTTGAGTTTTTGAATCAGGTCTTGAAGTCGGAATTGACGGCCGTTCACCAATACTTGCTTCACGCGGCTATGTGCAAAAACTGGGGCTATGGGCGGCTGTATGAGCATTTTAGCCATTTGGCCAATGAGGAGGTCGGTCATTCCTCAGGCCTGATTGATCATCTTCTCTACCTGGAGGGCGCCCCGGCGGTGGAGCATCTCGATCAGGTTGGGGTAGGGCGGACGGTTGCAGACCTCCTCAAGGCAGATCTTGAGTTTGAGCGTGACGATGTGGAGTTGCTTCGAAAGGGTATCGCCCATTGTTCCAAAGTGAATGATTTTACGACACGGCATTTGCTCGAGCATATGATCATCGATACCGAAGAGCATATTGATTGGTTCGAGACGCAGCTGCGGACCATTGATCAAGTGGGATTAGCGATGTACCTTGCAGAGCACATTAAAGCCATCAAGTCTTGATCGACCGAGCTGTACCACGGCCGGCCGCCTCGCTTCTATTGGGAGGCGCCGGCTGGCTTTCAACTTCCGTCTGGCCTGACGTCTCTCCTGCCCTTCAATTGAAAATTCGCAGATGCTTTCCTGTGGTTTTACTGAGTAATCGCTCACTGTGCTGTTAACGTGTCATGTTGTCGGGGTCATGCTTGGTCGCACAGGCTGACCCACTCACTGCTCAGATAGTCCCTTCCAGGAGTAAGCGCTCGATCGTCACAGTTCGTTCGTCGGCTTGGTGATTCTGTATCTTCTCGAGCTGCCTACATGTAATCAAACCGACTTATAGCAGCCCAGACGTGAGGCAGAGAGAGACGTGAAAGCCAGGCTCCTATTGCGTTTCGTGAGGTGTCGGGAGCCTGTAGGTACGTTTGAGAAAGGTGAAAAAAGCGATCGCTAGACCTGTCGACTGTGTCGTGTTCGAAACCCGGACGGAGAGTGTCCCGTGGCACGTTTAAAGAAATGGCTGAAGGCGAATTGATCGCTGAATCCTAATGCCGCCGCAATCTCGGCGAGCGTTTTGTCGGTCGCTCTCAGGAGTGAGGTGGCATGTTCGACTCGGTGCCGTTTGATATAGCTCGAAAACGATTCTCTCATGACGCGCTGGAAGAGGTCGGAGCAATATTTCTCCGAGTATCCGAGGGCGTTTGCCAAGACTCCCAGCGTCAATCCTCGATGGAGATTGGTGCTGATGTAGTGCGTGATTGTGGCGCACAGCATCTGAGCCTTAGGAGACTGCCTTTCTCCTGGGTGCACCAAATATGACAAGTTGAAGAGAGGGCACACGAGGTTGAGCAATTCCTGTTTCGATCTGGCTTGGGCAAGACGATCAGCCCAGTGCGGCGCGTGCGGTCGGAGCTCGGACGAAAGCGCTTCCAGGCGGTCGAGGGGAATAAGTGGAGTCGTTGGTTCGTTCATCATGGGGGACCTATGGTTAAGTTCTCGGATCGTCCAGGTGGTTGTGAAGGGGATGCTGTTGCTTTTGGTGAAATCGTGTTAGTTGCCATTGAAGATCGCAATAGGAACGGCCGGCGATTGTTGTGATCTTCAAGCAGTACACAGAAGGTTTCGAGCAGATCCGGGTCGAACTGCGTGCCCGATGATGCACGGAGGGTGCGCAGTGCAACGTCGAATGATGCCGAGCGACCGGATATGGCGTCGAACACATCCGCGATGGAGAGAATTCTGGCCGATAATGGAATGTAATTGCCCCTGAGGCCGTAAGGGTAGCCTGCTCCGTCCCACCGTTCATGGTGATGAGCGATTAAGCAAGCCGATTCCGAAAGAAACTCGTATGGACTCAACAGCGCTGCGCCTGCCCGAGGATGACTCTGGACGAGGACATATTCGTCCAAGGTGAGGGGCGCGGCTTCGTTAAGGAGGCCGCCGGGTAGGGTGAGCAATCCAATGTCGTGCAGC
>JBDTWG010000515.1:0-2589 GCA_040006855.1 Nitrospira sp. | reverse complement strand
ACCATGGTCCTTGGGGCAACAATCGCCTTGACCCAAACAGACATTAAACGGGTGGTGGCCTATTCGACGATGAGTCAGCTCGGCTACATGGTGATGGCCTGCGGCTTGGGCGCCTACGGCGCAGGCATGTACCACCTCCTGACTCACGGCGCCTTCAAGGCACTCCTGTTCCTCGGCTGCGGCTCGGTGATCATTGCTTTGCACCACGAACAAGACATGCGGCGCATGGGCGGCTTGAAAGACAAACTCCCGGTCACCTATTGGACCTTTCTCGTCGGATCACTCGCGCTGGCGGGATTTCCCCTCACCGCGGGATTCTTCAGCAAGGATGACCTGCTGATCTCCTCCTGGTCCGCCGGTCCGTTGGGACAAGTTCTGACGATCTGTGGGCTGCTGACCGCAGGACTCACGGCCTTTTACAGTTTCCGTCTGGTCTTCGTGACCTTCTGGGGTCCGTCTCATGTCGATCCCCACCATGCCGGCCACATCCACGAACCCTCGACCACGATGACCGCTCCGCTCATGGTCCTCGCGGTCCTCAGTATCGTCGCCGGCTACCTGGGTATTCCGGCCTTTTTGGAGCCGGTCTTCCACGGCGACGGTGCAGCCGCGCATCATGAAGGTCCGGCGGCCTATGGCATCATGGCGTTCGCCACCTTGATGGGACTCTCTGGGATCGGTGCCGCCTACTATCTGTATGTGCTGAACCCCAACTTGCCGAATCGGCTCGCGCAGCAGTGGCGCGCGGCCTATGAGTTATCGCTTCACAAGTGGTATGTCGATGAAGCCTACGATCTCTGGTTTGTCCGTCCTACGTTGTCAGCCGCCAACGGTCTGTGGAAACATGTCGATGTCTCGATCATCGATGGAGCGGTCAACGGCGTGGCGCGCGCCATTGCCTGGGGAGGCTGGATCATCCGTCTGACGCAGAGTGGGCAAACGCAGCATTACGCACTCGGCATGACGCTGGGTGCCGTGGTTATTTTGACGGTGTATTTGCTGTTCTAGAAGCGGAAAGGGAATCAATGGTCACTGGTCATCGGTCGTCAGGAATCGTTTGCGCATCCTGTCCCCGCTGCCATGGGCTCTTGACCAATCATTCATGACGAGTTCGTTTCCCTGGCTCAGCCTGATCATTTTTCTGCCCCTGCTGGGAGCCATCCTCTGTCTCCTGGTCAAGGCGGAGTCGGCCCGGTGGCTGGCCCTCGGCTTTACCGTGGCGGATTTTCTCTGCTCGCTTCCGCTGTGGTGGCTCTTCGACTCTTCAACCGGTGAGATGCAATTCGTCGAACGAGCCTCCTGGATTACGTCCCCGCCGGTGCAGTACAGCCTCGGCCTCGACGGCATCAGTTTTCCGCTGATCTTGATGACGACCCTGCTCATGCCGTTCTGCGTCACCGTGTCCTGGACCGCGATTGAAAAACGCATCCAGCTGTTCATGGCAATGTTGCTGGTGATGGAAACGGCGATGCTGGGCGTCTTCGTCGCCCTGGACTTTGTCTTGTTCTACGTATTCTGGGAGGCCATGCTGATCCCGATGTATCTGCTCATCGGCGTCTGGGGCGGCCCCAATCGCCTGTATGCGGCGATCAAATTTTTTCTCTACACCTTGGCAGGCAGCCTCTTGCTCCTGGTCGCAATCATCGCCCTCTACTTCCACGGCGGGCAGACCTTTGACATCCTGGCGCTGAGTCGGGGCACCTACAGTGCGTCACTGCAAATGTGGCTGTTCCTCGCGTTCTTCGCCGCCTTTGCGGTGAAAGTCCCCATGTTTCCATTTCATACCTGGTTACCGGACGCACACGTGGAAGCTCCCACGGCAGGCAGCGTGATTCTCGCGAGCGTGTTGTTGAAGATGGGCACCTACGGCTTCCTCCGCTTTACCTTGCCGATGTTGCCGGATGCCACCGTCACGTTCACGAAGCCGATGATCGCGCTGTCGATCATCGCCATCATTTACGGCGCCTACATGGCCCTTGCCCAATCCGACATCAAAAAGCTCATCGCCTACTCCAGCGTCAGTCACATGGGCTTCGTCACGCTGGGCATCTTCGTCCTGAATATCCAAGGGATCGAAGGGGCGGTCATGCAGATGGTCAATCACGGCATCACCACCGGCGGACTCTTCCTCTGCGTGGGGATCATCTACGAACGGACCCACAGCCGCCAAATTCTCGACAATACCGGACTGGCCGGGCCGATGCCTCGTTACGCCCTCTTCCTGATGATTTTTGCGCTGTCGTCTTTAGGCCTTCCCGGCACCAACAGTTTTGTCGGCGAATTTCTGGTGCTGGCCGGCACGTTCCTCTGGAGCAAAGTCGCCACGGCCTTGGCCGCCTTGGGAGTCATCTTAGCAGCGGCCTATATGCTCTGGCTCATGCAACGAGTGGTCTTCGGGAGCGCGTCGCCCACGCATCGCGCGCATCTGTTGGACCTGAATGCGCGAGAAACGGCTACTCTGGTCCCGCTGGTCGTGCTGGTCTTCGTGATCGGCATCTTCCCGAATCCCCTGCTGACCCGTATGCATGCCAGCGTGGCACACTTGCTTGCCGCACCAAAAACACCGGCGTTTGCGATCCAGCCCCGGCC
>JBDTWG010000514.1:0-2589 GCA_040006855.1 Nitrospira sp. | reverse complement strand
CGCATCATGATACGGGGATCCGTGAAGACCTGCCCTTTTTTATTCTTTGTTCCGAGTAGGGATGTGGGTTCCATGGTTGGGCTCCTTCATTCAAAGTGACATTCGCGCAGACACATCCGTGACGTGGTTATGCGCTGAATGAACTGCCGCATCCGCATGTCGTCTTCGCTTGGGGATTCTTGATCGCGAACCCCGAGCCCTGAACACTATCGACATAATCGACTTCACAGCCGTTCAGCAGCGGAGCGCTTTGCGAATCCATGATCACTTTGACGTCACCTTTTTCAATGACGGTATCGTCGTCGCTCATCTTGGACTCGAAGGCCATTCCGTACTGATAACCATGGCAGCCCCCGCCCTTCACATACACGCGCAACCCGAGGGTATCCTTTTCCTCAAGCATCAACTCCCGAATCTTTTCTTCAGCCGTCGTCGTGATGGTAATCATAAATTTATCTCCTTCTACCGCTATATGTATCAAACAGACTGTTTCAATTGAGCCGCACATGAAGGACATTCTTCGCCGGAAGCGACAATCGCTCCGTACACGGAGAAGCCATTACCGGTCAGTGCAGGACACTCTGGCGTAAGAAGCGACGAAGATCTGGCAATCAGTCGCGCGGGAAAGCAACACGAAGCGCGAGGGAGAGAACAGTCGGCGGTGCTTAACACGTCATAGTTTCAAGCTAAGCCCAATAGCAATCGTAGTCAAGCGCTATTGAGGCCTACCTAACTCCCACGCTCAGGCGGGGGACGACTATGGCACGAGTGATGGAACAGGATCTGACGTTACTACTGAACCAAACTCTCTCATTGACGCTGTTTCCGCATTTAAGCTTGTGCGGCGGCTGCAACGGGCTGGATCTTCTCTTGCGGAGCCGTCTGCATCGAGACCTTCAAGGCTTGAATGGTTCGCGCCACATCTTCTTCTGTCGACCCAAAACGATCTCCCATCACCTTGATGGCCTGATTGATCGCTTTCGTCATGCTCGCAATTCTTTCTTCCGGTGTCATACTGCCTCCTATTTCCACTGTTCTGAAATGATTGACGCACACCCCGAACCGCTCGTTCGAAACTCGAACTCACCAAAGATTTGATCGATATGTCGCCATACCCGCGCAACTCCTTACCATACACGAGCCGGACGCCTTGTCACCACATGAATCACCATGAGGAGCATACCGCCCACGGTAAAGAACCAGTACATTTGTACCGGCATCTCGGCCACTCCGGTCCAATTGAGGCCCCAGACTAAGAGACCGAGCGCCATACACGTCAAGGCAGCATTCAGCATAACGGAACTCCTTCTTGTTTCCAGCCGCAATAACTTCAGCGCATCACGATGGGAGCACTACCCTCAGGACTAACAGGAGGCGACGGCCAAATGCGCCCATGTCGCGCGCGGCTCCAGATGCCACTGGCGGTGAATATCGATCAGGGAATCGATAACTGCGCCACATTGTCGACAGCCCCAACCATAAGCCATCGTTCCACTTACGATGTCCTTCATCTTGATCATCATCATCGGACCGTAACAGCGCGGACATCTCATTGCTCTCTCTCCATTGGCGATGACCACTCTCGACCTTGCCGCAGAGTCATACAATCTAGGACCCACCTCTCTCAAACAACTTCACGATCAATGTCTTTTCTTTAATGCGCTCCATCAATTGCGCACAGGAAGCTTCGCGAATAATGCTCGCAAATTGGGCATGATAACTTCCGACCAGGCTGGATCCATCCATAACCGCGTCATACACCAACCAGTGCCCATCCTGGCTCATCAGTCGGAAATCAATGTAAGTGTCGACCTTGTCGCCCACAAGTCTCGTCTTAACCTCGGCAAACCCTGACTCCCGTCGTTCCGAGAGGTAACTGATCCGTTCTCCGGAATACTCAACCATCCGGTTCGCGAGGGCGTCGCGAAGTAATTGCACGAAAAGCCCGACATACTCCTGCCGCGCGCTGTCGTTCAGCTGTCCCCATGACGTCCCGAGAGACCGTTTGGCCATGTCTTCGTAATGCACCCGGTGTCGAATCACTTGCTCGATCTCCCAGCGGCGCGCTTCGGAACGGCTGGGGTCTTTAAGCTCTTTAAGGATATAGTGGAGTTCGGTAACAGTCCCCTTGACAGCCTCGGTCGGCCCCTGTTCAGGCCCCGCTGCGTTGGCCGGCGTCAAGCTCATGAAACAGGTCACCATTGCCACCGAAATAACTTCCCGCCAAAACCCCGACCGTGATCCGCACCTACGAACCATCCCTGCCGTCTCACTGGTGGCTGTCATACAGTCGTCCCTTTTCATCTTAGAGGCCTGAATTTCAGACCTGATGACAGCACACCTGGCTTGGGCAGCCCGCATGGTCATCGGTTGCAGTTATGTTGAGAAGGTTGCCGATGCGCCCGCAAATCTCTCTTGCATCCCCCTATGGCTGACTTACACAAAGCCGTTCCATGATTCGGCCATAGATGTAGTGCGGCAAGATGTGTCGCGTCAGCAATTCTTCTCGATCGCGGTAGGGTCTACCGTCCACAATCTTCTTCGCGTAGTGCTCACCGATGCCAGTCAGTGATTTCAACCGAGAAAGCG
>JBDTWG010000513.1:0-2590 GCA_040006855.1 Nitrospira sp. | reverse complement strand
CGGCTTGATCGTAGAGCTGCGCAGCCTCTTTCCATGCGACGAGTGCCTCCTCCATCGCTCCTTGCTGCGCGGCGGAGTGCCCCCGTTGCATGAGCTCATCGGCTGTAGGCGTGGTTTCTGTAGCGAGTGCACCCAAACAGGCGAGCAGGAATATGATGCACAGGCCGAATGCCTTGGGGATTTTGGCGCGAGCCCTTGAGGCCATTGGAACCCCGCTCTGCCGCGGTCTTCTCATTTAGAAAACCTGCACGACAAGTTGAAGATGGATACCATGATCCTGCATATTGCCCTCGCCGCTCCGTACGTGATTGAGTTGCTGGCCCCAGTAGAGTTCAAATCGCGCGCGTTCCTGGGGCAGAATCATCCATCGTACTCCAACACCGACGCTTGCCAGGGTCTGGAGATCAGGCGTGGTGCCTTTCGCGCTCCAAGCATGTCCGAAATCGACGAATTGTGCAAACTGCAAGCGGTCTTCACCGGAGGCAAAGCGCAGCAATGGAAATCGCGATTCAACTGAAGCCAATACGGCATCGTCACGGACGAGCGTATTCTCTCGATAGCCCCGCACACTGAAGCGTCCGCCGACCGGCATTTGCTCAAGGGGAAAGAGCCGGTCGTTGGCAATTTGCGCAGCCACGCGTCCCAACAATTGCACGCCCCACCAATCATCCACACGTTTCACCACTTGCATCTGGCCCAGCCAGGAGAAAAATTGACCGTCAGGCAAAGGCCCGCTGTTCGTCGTGGCGCTTAACACATTCAGGCCAACGCTGAATCGAGATAGGGCCGCAAACACAAATGTAGGGGAGCGATGGGTATATTCTTGGCTGATTCGCAGCGCACTGACCGTGGCGACTCCCGTATTCGACGATCCGGGAATAAAAAGAGACGGGAGGCCAGGTGCATCAAAGGCCGAGGTGGTCTTCAGCGAGAGATGCTCACCGGTTAGAGACAATGCCAGCTCATCGGAAACCGTTCGATACAATGGTTGCCGCACGGAGAACCCGATAATTTCAGAATCCACATTCAGGTCCAAGGAGCGAAAAGGATTCTCGACCACCAGAAAGGCATTGCGCCGATAGTAGGCGGTGAGGGTCGTCTCGTAGGAATTGAGCGGCAGACTATAGGACGTATCGATGATAGGGTTGACGCCGCGTGACCGTCCGTAGGTGAACGCAAATTGATCGCCGTGACCCGTCACATTCTGGTGTGCCACCGTCGCTAAGCCCCGCTCTGCCCCCACGACCGGGGTTTGATAATTATTGAACTCCAGCCAGGCTTTAAAAGGGTTGGCGTCTTTCACACGCACGTTCAGGACGCTTTCACCGCGCACATCACCCGGTTTGAGCTCGGCATTGATGCGTTCGATGCGCGGATCCTGCTGGAGCAATTGGATTCGGTCCTGGAGCGGCTGAATGCTGAGAGGAGTCGACACACCGCGCGCGACACGATCGTGCAGATACGAATTGCGAAACCATTGGTTGCCTTCCACATCGATGCGCGCGAGCTTGCCTTCAACCATCTGAATGACAATGAGCCCCATCGCGACGTCTTGATCGGGAATAATAGCGCCGGAGGTAAGATAGCCTCTGTTGACATACAAGAGGGTGAGAGCGAGACGAACCCGTTCCAGATCTTCGCTGGTCAGTTCACGGTTTCGATAGGGAGCGGTGACTTCAGCCAGTTCAGCGTCCGAAAAGACGGTGCTCCCGGTCACGTGGATGTCATGCACAAATATCCGGATATTTCCCAATCGATTGTCGGACGGTTTCTGAGGGGTGGTCGGCACCTCCGGAAGGATCGAGCTCGGAGGCTCTGTCAGCGGAGCTTTGAATTCCTCCTTCAATGGGGCAGGCGGTTTTCCCGATTTGCCGGTCGGGTCAAAAATCGGCGGGAGGGTGGGCGCCAATTGAGCCAGGGCTGGACCTTCGATGAGCCAGAGGCTCATTAAAAGGCCCGCGCACAGTGACCGGCTATAGAAGGTACTCAAAGGCAATTGGTTTACCTGTTCGCCGGTGTGCCGGCCCAACCTGTCATGATCGACAGCCTGCCGCCCAATCGTTAATGCCTCGTTGGAGTAGAGCATTCAGCTGTTGGACCCATGGTTCCGCTAGCGCTTGTTCCTGTTTCAAGGGATAGAGGGCGTCGCCGCCGACCAGAGAGGGCCGCAGGGAAGGCGCATCGTCAGCCATCCACGTCATGGGGCTCATCTGCCATCCACCCGGTTCTGCGGGCAGCGTATCCCGGCCCGCGATCACGAGGCTGCTCATGTGACCATTCACCTGGGCGGCACAGCGTTGTCGCATGAGATGCGCCGCTTGCAGCGGCTGTTGCGGCAATGTGGTCAAGGTGTTACTCAAGCTCGACAGGGGCGATTGAATGTTCACGACGCCGCTCAGCCCGAACTGCGATGAGGCGCTCACGACGCTGGTTTGATCGGAGAGAAACGTCCCCGCGATGATGTTGATGTTGCCGCCTGCTCCCTGCACCGCTTGCGCGAGCACCTGGCTGTTCTGCAGCGTGACGAGGGCCGGGTCGAGGGTAATGTTTCCGCCGGAGGTGTTGGGGCCGCCCTGGACGGAGGTGCTGA
>JBDTWG010000512.1:0-2593 GCA_040006855.1 Nitrospira sp. | reverse complement strand
CGCTCCCGTTCCGTCTGCGCTATGGGCTTGCGATTGCGGGCGGTACCCTACTGTTTCAGCTCGGACTTCACCCCTTCGGAGGATAGGCGTTTGCCGGAGCGCTGGTAGACTGAGGCATGCGGAATTGAGATAGATGACGAGGCAATCAGAGATGCGACAGTTCGCGAAGACCGAAGAGGAGAGGAAACAATGAAGCGGTACCGGCCTCTGGCATTTTTTGCGGTGGCGTTGTTGCTTGGTCTGGTGACCAGCATTTTAGTGTTCTCCTGGTTGCAGAACGAAAAGAACCGTCTGATGGCGGCGCCGATTCCCTTGAGCCAGAACGTGCAGGTGCTTGTGTCCAATGCGGATCTCTCCTGGGGAACCAAGCTGACGCCGGAAATGATGCAGTTGATGGAATTCGTGCCGGGCGCGGTGCCGGAAGGGCACTTTACAAGTGTTGAGACCGTCAAGGATCGCGTGCTCCTTGTCGATCTCAAGCGAAACGAACTGCTCCTGGAGTCGAAGCTGGCTCCAATCGGGGCGACAGGTGGGGTGGCGGCCGTCACGGATCCCAACAAGCGGGCGATGTCGGTGAAAGTGGACGACGTGATCGGGGTGGCGGGGTTTATCAAGCCGGCGGACCATGTCGATGTCATGGTGACCATCGAGCCGCCCGGAGGGAAGCAAGGGAATTCGATTGCCAAAATGATTCTGGAGAATGTGAAGGTGCTGGCCGCCGGCACGCAGATGGAACGCAAGGGGAAGGACGAAGAGCCTAAGCAGGTGCAGGTGATCACGGTCGAGGTCGATGTGGATGAGGCTGAGAAGCTGGCCCTAGCCTCCAACCAAGGCAAGCTTAGACTGGCGCTCAGAAATCCCTTGAACAAAGAGCATGTGTTGACGAAGGGGGCCAATGTCGGAACGCTACTGAGTTCGTTCCGTCCGAAGCAAACGCCCAAGCCGAAGGTCGAAGACGACGGGAGTGTGCGGATCGAAGTCATCAAAGGCGATGTCCGTAGGGAATACAAGTTCTAGGCGTGATGGAGGTGTGACGATGAAGACAGCGAATGAGCGAGTGGGGAACGGCGATCTGTGGGCAATGGTCCTTGTGATCAGTGGGGTCTTGTTGGGGCCGGGAGGCGCAATCGCAGGCGGTGAGGGCGTGGCCCTTCCCCTGAGTGTGAGCCGCGAGGCCCAACAAGTAAGTCTTGTCGTTGGAAAATCAACCGTGCTGGATATGCCGGTGGCGATCAAGCGTGCGTCTCTGGCCGATCCGCTGATCGCTGACGCCATCGTGCTGAGTCCGAAACAGATCTATGTGACCGGCAAGGGCTACGGTTCGACGAATCTGACGCTCTGGGGCAAGGACGATCAGGTGCTCGCGATTTTCGATCTGGACGTTGGCGTCGATCTCACGCGGTTGAAACAGCATCTCGGCGAGCTGCTTCCGGATGAAACCAACCTCCGGCTTAAGGGGACAAACGATCATGTGACGGTTTCCGGCACGGTGTCGAGCGAGACGCGGCTGAGTCAGGTGCTGGCTGTGGCGGAGGCCTATGCTCCGAAGAAGATTCTGAACTTCCTCAAGGTGTATCCGGAACCGATCGGCAGCCCGGCGCCTGAGGTGCAGACGGTAACGGTGGAAGTAATCAAAGGTACGTCTGTGAATTCTGTGAAGTTTTGAAGTGAAATATTGCAGCGCATATCTGCAGCGAGAAGATTGCTTGCCAAGACCGTGGAGGACATCTCGATGAAACAACGTGACCTGATCGTGACAGTGGGATTACTGCTGGGGATCTACGGCGTACCGATAAGTTACGCCCAAGAATCCACAGCCCTCCATCAAGCGGGCAGTGCGATTGAGCAGCGTGACATTCAGAAATTGGAATTGACCTCGGGCAAGTCGAAAGTGTTGGACTTGCCGGTGGCGATCAAACGGGCGTCCTTGGCGAACCCGGACGTGGCCGATACCGTAGTGCTGTCTCCGACCCAAATCTATCTGACGGGCAAGGCGACTGGGGTGACGAATCTGACGCTCTGGAACGAGAGCGGCAACATGATGGGCATGTACGACGTAGTCATTGCCCCAGATTTGACCCGCCTGAAAGAAAATTTACACAAGACGTTGCCGGAAGAGAAGGGCATTCATGTCACATCAAGCCACGATCATATTACGCTCTCCGGCACCGCCTCAAATGCTAACAATCTGACGCGAGCAATCAGTATCGCAGAAGCCTACGCGCCGAAGAAGGTCGTCAATGCCTTGCAAGTCGGAGGTGTGCAACAGGTCATGCTTGAAGTGCGCGTGGCTGAAATGAATCGTGAGTTGATCAAGCGGCTTGGGGTCAATTTCAGCGCGATCGGGCCCAACGAGTTCGGCGTTTCGCTCCTCGGTGGATTGACGACCCTGACAAACTTCACCAATCCAGGCGTGGGCGGCGGGGCAGCGACGGTCACAACGGCGGTCACGTCAGCGGTACAAGGGGTATTCGGATTCGACACCGGGAGCATTTCCTGGACCGGACTGGTCGATGCGTTGAAAGAAGAGAATCTCATTAAGGTGTTGGCGAAGCCGACGCTCGTGGCTCTGAACGGCCAGGAAGCCGCATTT
>JBDTWG010000511.1:0-2598 GCA_040006855.1 Nitrospira sp. | reverse complement strand
GCAGGAGGGCGCCGGTGGCCAGGTCCTGTAGAGCAAATAAATCGTATGCCGCGGCGTGGGCGAGGATCATTGAAAAACTGCAGGTGGCGAGGGCATGTTCGCTGAGAGAGCTGTTCCCGTCGCGGCCTTGGCTGAAGGCAATGAACAGGGCGTGGGTCGTCAGGGTTTTGGCCACCGCATCGATTTCGTGGATGATGTGCTGGGCCTTCTCGCGATCGACGATACCCGTCTCCGCGATACGTGAAAAGGTCGAGTGCACGGATCGTTCGAGTTGCTGACGTGCTGCGCGGGCGGCCTGCAACTCCTGCGTCATCATGGCGAGGGAGCGCACGATGGGTGGCTCCGACGGCGCGGTGGAGCCGGGCTGAACGAGGTTCTTTGTTGGCCTATTCGGAGGAAGAGGCGCGGTATCTGGCAGGTCGATGCCACAGGAGGGATCGATCATGAGGTGTTTCACTCCGGCACGCCGCAACTTTTCGATCTGCTCGTCCGTTCGGATCAGGAACGAATGCCGGAAAAATGGCGAACGGAACCAGGCTACGTCCAATTTTGCGACGTGCATGCCGATTCTGAGCGCGTCGATGGTGATTGGTCGGTATGCCATAACGTATACGGGCAACGGAACTGCGCACCGCGCGGGTATTGTTACCCCGTCCCGTCAGTCTCGCCGCGTGTGAGAGGGATTCTCCCTGGGAACGGCAGCCGGTGTGACGAAGGGGGTGGGGTGAGCGGGTTCCCTGGAGGCGGGCGGCGCGACGGACAGCCGTATATCCATACGCGGATTGTCGCGGTCTTGAAATTTATACAGGTGGATTTCCACGACCCGGTTATCGTTCAGCCCCAGCCCTTCGCAGAGCGCATCCTGTGCGATCTTGAGTCCCCCATCCGTATCTCGACGAAGGGCGGACGCAAAGAAAAAATGAATCGACAGCGAGAGGTTCGCCTGCTGTAAGAGTTGTCTTAGAGTACCACGATGTGGCGATTGGGCAAGCGCAACGAGAATTTGTTGCCCGACGAGGTCTTTGTACGCGCGTCCCTTGGCTGAGAGCAGGCGGCGTCCATTGACGGTGGCATATTGGTGATTCACGCTGGGAGGGACTGGTAGCGTCAGCTCAATCGAGTCGTAAGCCACTCGGACCGCCGGCTCGGGGGCCGTCAGTGGGCGCACTGCCTTCCGGCTTTTGGTGGATGCGCGTAAGGGAACAGGATCTGCAATTGAGCGCGGCGGCTGCTTGGGCGATGGACGAAAAGAAATAGACCTAAGGGGGAGGGGGGATTGTCGGGGACGGGACACGCGGCGCAAGGGCCTGCCTATCGCACTAGAGTAGATTTTGGATCTTAGCCATATCTTGCTCGTACCGGTCTTCGGTTCTGGTGAGGTACCGTCGCCATTCCGCCGGGCTCCAGATCTCCAGGCGGTGGTACATTCCCACGAGGAAGACTTCCTGATCTTCATCCATCGGGACGAGCTTACGAAGGCGGCTTGGAATCAATACACGGCCGGCCTTGTCGATATCCGAAGCGCCGGCCTGCGACATCACATGGTGCATGAACAGGCGGCTCTGGTCCTCATCCAGGGTGGTCCTGGTCCGCTCCAGCACCTTTTCCCATTCCTTGGCTGAGTACATCCAAAGTGTCTGCTCGGTATTCTTGAGGAACATCACCTGATTACCCTCGCTTTCGAAACGTTCTCGAAGAGGAGAGGGGATCAGGAAGCGTCCCTTTTCATCAACTTTGCAGAGGTATTCCCCGGCGAACATTATCGGCATCCTCCGGTCATGGACGCGGTATGGACACAGGACGTTCTTGGAGCCATCGTTCCAAATCGGTCCGGACGAAGCGCCATTCTTTGCCCAGCTTGAAACCAGGCAGTTGGCGGTCCTGGATGTAGCGGTAGAGCGTACGAGGGCTGACCTTGAGATAGCGGCACGTCTCCGCCACCGTCAGGAGTTCGTTCTTGAGGTCGGTCGTCATGGAGACTCAAAGGAAGTATCGGTAGGAACATAGGAGCCAACCACCCGTCCATTTCTAGGGTGATGGTAGGAGACAAGACCAATCCTGTCAAGTGAATATTCATGACAGTGTAGGTCATTCGAAGTCGGTGGTGCCCATGTCTGCCGATGGCTGCTGCCCTTCTTCCATTGCGGCGTCCATCTCGTCTCCAAGATCTTCGCCCATTTCCTGCCCCATTTTTTTCATGAACCGGGCCATGCTCTGGGGGTCATTTTCATCCAGTCCGCTCAGATGGCTCGGATCAGCCAGGGCCTCGAGTCGCGCCTCCTCAGACTTGGGCGAGGCAAACCGAGACATGAGCCGTTCCAAATCGGGGCTGTGACAGTGGCCACAAGATTGCTGGGGAGGAGCGCTTATGCTCAGGATCAAGCGACTGGTCCGCTTTCCACATTGCCGGCAGCGATATTCATAGATCGGCATGGCCTAGGCTCTCAGTTCTTCTGGATGGTTGAAAGTCGACGGTGGCAGTGAGGAGTCCGAGATCATGCCGGCGTCCACGGAACGGGCGAGGGCAAGGACCGCCACCTCTAGCGCACCGGCTTCGAGCAGGACTCTGGCACATTCATTGACGGTTGTGCCAGTGGT
>JBDTWG010000510.1:0-2601 GCA_040006855.1 Nitrospira sp. | reverse complement strand
ATCGAGTCCGAGGCTGACGGAAGAATCACGAAAATTTTGGCGGAGAGCACGAAGCCGGTCGAATATGGACAACCTCTCTTTTTGGTCGACCCCAACGCCACGCCCTAACCACCTGAGCGCGCGGCCGTCATGAATGTCGCATACAATGCGAATGGCGAACGCCGGGCGACGAAACAGATCTCGGCATCCCTTCGAGGGTAGCGAGTCACCACCATCATGAACAGCGGAGTATCGGTGTGATCTACGTCGGAGCAGGTCGTGTTTAAAAAAGTCTTAGTCGCCAACCGCGGAGAAATCGCTCTTCGGGTCATCCGAGCCTGCAAAGAACTCGGCATTAAGACCGTCGCGATCCATTCCGAAGCCGATGCGGCCAGCCTGCATGTGCGCGCGGCGGACGAACATGTCTGCGTCGGCCCGCCGGAAGCGGCATTGAGTTACCGCAATATTCCCAATGTCCTGAGCGCCGCCGAGGTGACTGGAGCCGACGCCATCCATCCGGGCTACGGATTTCTGTCAGAGAATGCGCACTTTGCGGAAGTCTGCGAATCGATCGGCGTGAAGTTTATCGGCCCCACATCGGAAAACATCGCCTTGATGGGCGATAAGTCAAAGGCGCGCGAGGTCGTGGCTAAACGCGGTCTCCCGGTGACGCCCGGCAGTCCCGGCGAGCTCAGGAGCGAACAGGATGCCCTGGAGGCCGCCAAAACTATCGGCTTCCCCGTCATCATCAAAGCGTCAGCCGGCGGTGGGGGACGCGGCATGCGCGTCGTGAACAAGCCCGAGGAGTTGGCGCGAGCGTTTCAAGCCGCGCAGGCCGAAGCCAAATCCACCTTCGGTCATGACGGGGTCTATCTCGAACGGTACTTTCTCGAACCCCGGCATATCGAAGTGCAAATCGTGGCCGATAATCGCGGCCATGTGGTGCATCTCGGAGAGCGGGACTGCTCGATCCAGCGTCGGCACCAAAAACTGGTGGAAGAAACACCCTCGCCGGCGATCGATGAGCGGTTGCGGCGTGAAATTGGCCGAGTGGCCGTTGAAGCCGTCAAAGCCATTCGTTACTGCAACGTGGGCACCGTGGAGTTCCTCCTTGATAAAGACCGCAACTTCTTTTTCATGGAAGTGAACACGCGCATTCAAGTCGAGCACCCCATCACGGAAATGGTGACGGGCATCGATCTCGTCAAGGAGCAAATCCGAATCGCCTCAGGCATGACACTCTCTTTCAAGCAGCCGGACATCAAGCTGACCGGGCACAGCTTCGAGTGCCGAATCAATGCGGAAGATCCGGAAAAGTTCACCCCATGTCCCGGCCAGATCACGAAATATTCGGCTCCCGGAGGATTCGGCGTCCGCGTCGATTCCGCGATGGAACCGAACGCCGTCGTGGTGCCCTACTACGACTCCTTAATTGCCAAGTTGATTACGCACGGACGTGACCGTCAGGAAGCCATGGCCCGGATGCGACGCGCGCTGGATGAATTTGTGATCGAAGGCATCAAGACCACGATTCCCCTCCATCGGAAAATCTTCAATGATCCCGATTTTCAGAAGGGGCATGTCTCCACGACGTTCCTCGATCGCTTTCTGGCCAGCCAGAACTCCTAGTCCACGCACGGCACCCGGGAGCGCGTCACGTCTCACGCCACCAGACAACAATTCCTCAAGGGTCTGTATCTCATCCTTGACCCCGCGGTTCGCTCAGACCGACCGCTGACCGACCTCCTTCGGGAAGCCGCCGGCTATGGCGTCCGCCTCTTTCAATACCGAGACAAGCGGGCTACGATGAAAGAGGCCTATCGCCACGCGTATGCGCTGCGGCAAGCTGCGACGGAGGTCGGCGCCCTCTTGATCGTGAATGATCGCTGTGATTTGGCCATGGCCGTGGATGCGGATGGGGTGCATCTGGGGCAGGAAGACCTCCCCATCGCCTACGCTCGCCAACTCGTGGGACCCGACAAGATCATCGGGCTGTCGACGCATAGCATGGCGCAGGTTCGTGAGGTCATAACCGGCGAGCCCGACTATATCGGATTTGGACCGATCTTCAGCACATCAACTAAAACTGATCACGACCCGGTGGTGGGATTGGAAGGACTACGCGCGGTGCGGTCGCTGACGACACTGCCGTTGTTTGCCATCGGAGGCATCACCGCGGAGAGATCTCGAGAAGTCATGGCGGCGGGGGCGGATGGCGTGGCCGTGATCTCTGCAATCCTCACCGCTCCTGACCTCGGAGCGGCTATCCGGAACTTTCAGCAGTCGCTCGCCATACCAGATCGGCGAGATCCATGATGGGGCCGCTCCGAGCCAGCAGCTCGATCGTACCGAACCAATCACCATCAAACTGTGGCTGATGGGGAAGCGGCCCCAGCACCGGAACCGCTGTACGTTCTCGCAAGAGAGACACAGTTGACGTAACCTGATCCCGTTCGAAGGAAGTTCTGGAACCGACCGTCTCATTCAGCACCAGACCCGTCACCACGATACCTTCGCGCCCAAGGGATTCCAGCGTGAGGAGCGCATGGTTGATCCCGCCGAGTCCAGCCCGTCCGACGAGCACGACCGGGAGTCCAAGTTGAACGATCAGGTCGCGCATGG
>JBDTWG010000509.1:0-2609 GCA_040006855.1 Nitrospira sp. | reverse complement strand
CAACCGGCCACGAGAACGCCAGGCAGGTGTTTGAACACCAACCGGTCAAAGGCGCGGCATTCGAAGGACTCTTCAAGACCGAGCGCGGCGCGAGTATGGTGCTCGTCGGCCAGCCGAACATCGAAACCATGACGATCGACAATCCGCTTCTCGTGCCGAATGCGTTGAGTATGGTGCTTTTTGACGAACTCTATGCCGAGGTGAAAGGGCTCGACGCTTTTCCACGTGCAGAATGGCCCGACAATCTGGCGCTGCTCTACTATGCCTATCATGTGATGGCCGGGCTCGGAACCATGCTTGTATCGGTCATGGGTCTGGCGCTACTCTGGCTTTGGCGAGGACGATTGTTTACGGCGAACTGGCTACTCTGGCTGATCATGCTGGCCGCCCCGTTTCCCTATCTCGCCACCACGGCCGGCTGGATGACCGCCGAACTCGGCCGCCAACCCTGGCTGGTGTACGGCTTGCTCCGCACGGCTGACGGTGTCTCCCCGCTGGTCCATTCGGGCAACGCACTGTTTACGTTGCTCGGATATCTTGGGATCTATCTTGTGTTGGGACTGCTCTTCTTATTCCTGATGGCTGAAACAATCAGGCATGGCCCGGAAAGCTCGATCCCTGATTCTGCGAACCCGTAGGAACCGGTCAATGGAAATCTTCTGGTATGTTGCTGTCACATTGATGCTGGCTGTCTATGTTGTCCTTGACGGCTTCGACTTCGGCTTGGGCATCGTCTATAGCTTCGTCGCGAAAAATGAAACGGACCGGCGTGCGGCGTTGGCCGCCATTGGCCCCATTTGGAACGGCAACGAAGTGTGGCTGATCGCTGCGGGTGGTCTCTTATTCTTCGCCTTTCCCAAGGCCTATTCGGCAGGGTTCAGCGGTTTCTATTTGGCCTTGCATCTGGTCTTGTGGCTGCTGATTGCCCGTGGACTCGCGCTCGAACTTCGCTCGCACGTAGATCACGCACTGTGGCGGCAGTTTTGGGATGTGGCGTTTGCCGGGGCGAGCCTCTTCCTGGCTATCGTGTTCGGCGTGGCCTTGGGTAACCTCATTCGCGGCGTGCCTTTGAATCCCGAGGGTTATTTCTTTGTGGCGCTCTGGACAAATTTCATGACAGGACCGGAGCCGGGCATACTGGATTGGTTTACCATTCTCATCGGAGCCACAAGCGCGGCCATCCTCGCCATGCACGGCGCCAATTTCCTGGCCATGAAAACGGAAGGCCAGTTACAGAAACGGGCGCGACGTGTGGCCTGGTTGACGGGATCAACCGTGGTTATTCTGGTCGGGCTGGCCCTGACGGCCGTTCCCTTTGTACAACCCTTATTCTATCTCAACTATGCAGCCCATCCCATCGGATACCTCTTCCCTGTTCTCACCGTGGCGACGCTATTGTGGGCTCTCGAGATACGAAGGCGCGATTGGGATGCGGGAGCGTTTTTCGCGACGAGTCTCTTAATCCTGACAATGCTGGCCAGCACAGCTTGGGGGTCATACCCAAACATCCTGATTGCGACGAGTGATCCGGCCAACAGCTTGACCGTGACCAACACCACCGCCGGCGTCTATGGCATGCAGATCGGCCTCTGGTGGTTTCTGGTCGGATTCAGTCTGCTCATTGTTTATCAAGCCTGCGCGCATCAGGCGTTCCGGGGGAAGGTCAAGCTCGGCGCAGACTAAGTCTGCCCGTTCTGTAAGTTCGCCCCCCACACTCACCTCGCGATCAGGATCTCTCAACGACCAGCCTCTGAGCAGGATACCGCCATGTACGCGTTTCTCGAAGGTCATCGTAAGGAGAAGGCCGGAATCTCTAAATGGAATGATTGGCGAAGCAACTGCATATCATTGATCTGTGTCATTTCTGCAGTTGTGCCACTCCTGCTCTGGGAGTTGGACAGACCCTGCAGGCGAATTGTACGATCTTGGTAAAGAAGCGGTAAGCGGCGGATGCGCTCATCGAAACAGACGGAGATTGGCATGATCCCATGCCGGAAAGGACAAGAACATGACGGTCCCGAACGAGGTAGTCTTCCTATTGGATGTGGATAATACCCTGCTAGATAATGACCACATCGTTTCCGACTTGAGCCATCATCTTGCGCAAGAGTTTGGCGAGGAAAACCGGGATCGATATTGGGACATTTTTGAGGCGTTAAGAAAGGACCTTGGCTATGCGGACTATCTGGGAGCTCTGCAACGCTACCGTGTCGAAACCATGAATGACCCGAAGTTGCTGATGATGTCTTCCTTTCTAGTGGATTATCCGTTTGCAGAACGCCTATATCCTCGTGCGCTCGACCTTCTCGCCCATCTTGCCCATTGGGGCCAAACGGTCATCCTCTCGGATGGTGATGTGGTCTTTCAGCCGCGTAAGATCCAGCGCTCGGGATTGTGGGACGCGATCGAGGGTCGGGTGCTGATTTACTTGCACAAGGAGCACATGCTCAAGGAGGTCGAACAACGTTATCCAGCTCGACATTACATCATGGTAGACGACAAGCTGCGCATTTTGGAAGCCATGAAACAGGTCTGGGGAGATCGTCTGACAACTATCTTTCCCCGCCAGGGCCATTACGCGCTGGATCAAAAAAACGTCACGGCCTATC
>JBDTWG010000508.1:0-2609 GCA_040006855.1 Nitrospira sp. | reverse complement strand
CGCTGGTGTCGCTGGAAGTCGGCAAGATTAAGGCCGAGGGCGACGGGGAAGTGCAGGAAATGATCGACATGGCGGACTTCGCCGTCGGGTTGTCCCGCATGTTGTACGGGCAAACCATGCACTCGGAACGCGCGCGGCATCGGATGTACGAGCAATGGCATCCATTGGGCGTTGTGGGCGTCATCACGGCGTTTAACTTTCCCATGGCGGTCTGGGCCTGGAATGCCTTCATTGCAGCCGTGGCGGGGAACACGGTCCTGTGGAAGCCCTCTCCGAAAGCGCCGCTCTGTGCGCTGGCGGTCCAACTGCTCTGCAATCGTGTGCTCGCTGCCGCTGGGTATCCGGGTGTATTCGCGTCGTTTATGACGGATCGCGTCGAAGTGGCTGAGCACATGGTCCGGGATGAACGGCTCCCGCTGATCTCGTTCACGGGATCGGTGCCAGTCGGGAGGCAGGTGGCCGAAGTGGTCGGGCATCGCCTGGGGCGAAGCCTCCTGGAGTTGAGCGGGAACAATGCGATTATCGTGGACGAGACAGCCGACCTCGAATTGGCGACCAGGGCGATTGTCTTCGGCGCAGTCGGCACGGCGGGGCAGCGTTGCACCAGCACCCGGCGTCTCATCGTGCACGAGTCACAGTATGCGAAGCTGATACCGCGGCTTCTGGCTGCCTATGCGCAGGTTACGATCGGTGATCCGCTCCAACCCGGCGTGCTGATGGGGCCACTTATTGACGCGTCAGCAGTCGAAAGGTATCGAGCGGCTCTCGAAGAGATCAGTCAGCAGGGCGGCGAAGTCCTATGTGGCGGGCGCCCCCTCCCTCGCTCGGGGTACTTCGTTGAACCGACGATCGTGCGGGCGGAGAATCACTGGAGTGTCGTTCAACGGGAAACGTTTGCACCGATCCTCTACGTGATGACCTACCGAACGCTGGAGGAAGCGATCCGGATGCAAAACGCCGTGCCGCAGGGCCTATCGTCTTCGCTGTTCACCATGCACCTTCGGCATAGTGAGCAGTTCCTGTCGGCGGTGGGGAGCGACTGCGGCATTGCCAATATTAATATCGGCACGTCCGGCGCCGAAATCGGCGGAGCGTTCGGCGGAGAGAAGACCACGGGTGGAGGACGCGAAGCGGGGTCCGATGCCTGGAAGGCGTACATGCGTCGCCAAACCACGACGATTAATTGGGGGACGGAGTTGCCGCTGGCGCAAGGGGTGACATTTGGGCATGCGGAAGGAGGCCACGATGGGACAAAGCACTGACCTTGATGCCGTGATTGCTCGAATGACCACCGACTTTTTGGCGCACAACAATGCGGCGCGGGTGCTTCGCCGTGCGCTGGATGAAGCCGGGGTGGGGTTTGTGCCCGTGATGGACCATCTCACTATTCGCACAACGGATATCGATCAGCGGGCGGGAGAGTTTATGGCCTTGGGTTATGGATATGATGAGACGCTGCAGTACGAAGATTGGTTTGCCAAAGTCTACCGCCGAGCTGGGTATCCGGCGCTGTTTGTGGATCAGGCCTATCCGGACGACCGTGGCAAGACCAGCATCATTCCGCGGTGGGTACAGAAGTTCGGCGATCAAGTGTTTCACCATGTGGCGGTGCGAGTAGAAGACATTGAAAAGGCCATCCTCAAGCTGAAGGCGAAAGGGGTGGTTTTTGCCGGGGAGATTGTCGGCGCACGTGGAGGGATGTTGAGACAGATTTTTACGGCGCCTGAAATGGTCGATGGTCAGCCTTTTTCCGTGCTTGAATTAGCTGAACGGCATCAGGGATACCAAGGGTTCCTTCCACCGCAAGCCGATAGCCTCATGCGTTCCACTGTGCGCAAGTCTTGAGTCATTACATTTTCCCCTGATCGCTCATCTGTGCCAACCTGACGGCTTCTTGTCGCCCCGGCTCCCCTGCTCAAACCGGAGCCTCGACCAAAGACTCCATCCTGCGTACAATGCTGCCATTGTTTATTCTGCGCGTCGACGAGGGTGAACTGACGCGGTCCGAATCGGCGGCTATGTCTATAACGCGATCTGTTGTGTCGTCAGGCTCGATTGTGATCCTGTTGCTGCTCTATGCAGTTTCAGCAAGAGGCGCTTCCACGCAGGCGTCCCTGCCGCATGCGCCTCACGGAACCGTGACCATCGAGTAACGGTGCCGGATATCTGCCTATTGCCGACCGCCGGTTCAATACCAGAGACGAATCTCAATTATGCCGCCAAAATTGAGCTAGGGAAGCAACTCTATCTTGACGGAGGTTTGTCCAGATAATGGGATTTCCTGTGCCTGTTGTCACAACCCTGGAACCGGATTTGCCGATGCTCGACAGGCATCCATCGGCGTCGATGACGACCTCGGTGGCCGGCAGTCGCCCACTCTCTCTAATACCCCCTTCAATCCCGTTCAGTGTTAGGACAGCCGGGCGCGTTCGCTCGAAGAGTAGACCATCGGGCCGATTCACAATCCCCTGGAGATGGCCGAGACGCACGGCTATGTCGTGGTCAAGCGGGGAAGGATCAATGGCTATCAGTAACAATTCCGAGCCGTCTTGGGGACCGACGTGAAGCTCAATGCTAGAGCCGAGGCGATCGCCGCCTACGAATGCGGT